>CAZAFX010000060.1:0-6586 GCA_964484895.1 uncultured archaeon
AACCCGAGCAGGTTGATACCCGTCCAGCCCAGCAGCACCGCCCACATCGGTGCGGGGACGCCCCAAAGAAGGCCCATGGTCCGCGGACGGAGGACAGCGAGCGCTGCGACCACGCCGGAGATGGCGCCGGACGCACCCATGACCGGTGTGGACGGGTAGAACGTAAAGGCGGCGAGGCTGGCGACGAGGCCGGACGACAGGTAGACGGCGAGGAACCGGTCGGTGCCGATGATGCGCTCCAGCATATAGCCGAACAGGGCGAGGAAGAACAGGTTGTTAAGCAGGTGCATCACATCGCCCGGTGCGTGGAGGAAGATACTCGTCACCGCCGTCCACGGCCGCTGCAGCGCCGCATCCGCCACGAACGCGAGGTCGTTGAGTGCAGGCACCAGCTGCTGGCTGATGTAGATAACGACGATGGCGGCCGAGAGGACGATGGCGGCGCGACCGTCCAGCGGCGTGTCCCGCATGTTACCCGAAGCGGTCAACGGTGTCCAGCACGGTTTGGACGTCGTCCTGGCCGCGGGTCAGGATGAAGTCCGCGAGCCGGGGCCCGGAGTCACGGGAGAGCAGGCAGCGGTAGGCGGCCGCGAAGAAGTCGCCGACCGACGCCTCGCCGTCCCGCGCCAGGTCGAACAGCGCGTCCTCCAGCGCCTCCTTGTCGTCGAACGTCTCCGCGGCAAGGAGGTCGCGGAGGCCACGGACCGCCTCCTGCTGTTCCTCCGACAGCTGCTGCCACTGCTCCTCCGGCACCTCGTCGTTGAACCGGTAGACGTGGTCGTCCGGCGCGTACCGGTCCGCCCACGCCGCGGCGCGGTCCAGCCGCGCCAGCACCCGCTCCCTGTTCTCGTCGGAGAGGTCGGCGGGGACGTGGCCGGTGCGGCGGAGCACGGAGATCCCGCGGTCGGCCCAGTCGTCGCGGGGGACGGTCTGGGCGACGAAGGCGGCGTGGTCGAACGGCACCCGGACCGGTGCCGCATCCGGCAGTTCCGTGACCGCGAGCGCGTAGGCCCGGGAGACGTTGCGCTCCTCCTTCTCGTCGTCCGCCTCCCCGTCGCCGAAGTAGATGCGCTCGGCGCGGTCGAACCGCCGGTAGTAGGTCGGGAGGTCCGCCGGGTCGACCGTGATTTCGGTGTTCGGGCGGCTGGACATGTACAGGTAGAGGAGGACATCCGGGTGGGCGATGGCGCGGAATGCCTTCGCGGTGATGCCGACGTCCCCAGAGGACGTCATCTCGGAGACGTCGCCGTCCTGCTTGAGGTAGACCCAGTTGAAGACGAAGCCCTCCGGCACGTTCAGGTCGAACGCGTCCGCGACCGCGGTCGCGGCGTCGCGGGAGCCACCGGGCGTGGCGTGGTCCTTGCCGTACGGTTCGAAGTCGACATCGAGGACGTGCCAGAGTGCCGCCCACTCCAGCCGCCACGCCAGCTTGCCCTGCTCGAAGTCCGACCACCCCTCCGCACCACAGTCGTCACACCGGTACCTGACGCGGCCGCCGTCCAGGTCGACATCCAACGCTGTCGTGGTGTCGATGCGGTTGCACTCTGTGCAGAGTGGGTCGAACGGGATCCAGTCGTCCGGGTACGGGTTGCGGTCGCGGAACTCGTTGAGGACGTCCCGGACCATCTCGCGCTCACTGAGGAACCGTTCCACCAGCGCCTGCGTCTCGTCCCACGTATAGATATCAGTGGTGGTGAGCGGGTCGATGTCGACGCCGTAGTCCGGAAGGTATGGCTGGTTCGCAGCGTTGAAATGATCCACCCAGCTGTCGTGGCAGCCGTCCGGGTCCGGCACATCGATCAGCCGCCACCCCGTGTACTGCTCGGCTGCATCGGGGTCGTCGAACTGCTGTAGCTGCGCGTCCTTCCCCTTGAAGCGGTCCTGCGTGTAGTAGACGCCGCGGAACGTCACGTCCCACCCCTCGGCCTCGAGGATGCGGCGGACGCGGGACGGGATGACGAGCTCGCCGCGGAGGTTGCCGATATGCATCGTCCCCGACACGGACATGCCGGCGTTGAAGACGTACCTGTCCTGCTCTCCGCGCTCCGCGACGATGCGCTGCGCCAGCCGGTCAGCCCAGAACTGATCGTCCGGCATACCGCCGTCTGACGCTGACAGGTTTAAATAGGTGCGGCGGGGCTGCGGGCCGTCTGCCGGGCGCTGGCAGCCGGGTGGAGGGTTTTTATAGGTGGCGGGGTAGGCAGGTGGCATGGGTCCCCTCGGGTTCTTCACGACACCGTACGGGCTCTCCGTCCTCGCCTTCCTCGCCGTCGTGGCGGCGGTGGTCTGGTGGGACAGGCGGAACATCGAGCGGCACGGCATCGTCTTCATCCGCCGCACCGACCGCGGCATCGGCCTGATCGACCGGGTCGCGCGGCTGTGCCCCCGGATCTGGCGGGGATGGGCGACGCTGGGTGTCGCCGCCGGGTTCGTCGTCATGGTGTGGATCACGGGGCTGCTGCTGATGCAGACGGTGAAGCTGTTCCTCGTGGCGGACGCGACGCCGCCGGTCGGGCCGGTGCTCCCGACCGGGTCCACGGTGACCGACCCGGCGCAGACGGGGTACCTCGGCCTGCCGTTCTGGCACTTCTTCCTCGGCCTGTTCGCGGTACTCGTGGTGCACGAGGGGATGCACGGCGTCATCTCCCGGGTCGAGGGATTCTCCATCGAGTCCGTCGGGCTCCTCCTGCTCGGTCCCATCCCGGGCGCGTTCGTCCAGCCGGAGGGACAGAAGGATTTCTTCGATGTCGGCGAGGGCGCGTCCGAGCAGGCGGCATGGGAGCAGAGCGGGCCGATGGCCAAGCTCCGGGTGCTGGTGGCCGGTCCGTTCTCCAACATCACGGTGGCGCTGCTGCTCGGGGCGCTGCTGCTCGGCGTGTTCACGAGGGCGCACGGTGCGCCGGAGCCCCGCGGCGCCTATGTTCACGAAGGGATGCGCATCACGCAGGTCGTCAACGGGTCGCCGGCCGCGGCCGCGGGCCTGCAGCGGGGTATGGTCATGACGCGAATCGACGGGCAGCCCGTGCCGGACATACCCGGCTTCCAGAACGCGACGGATGCACTACAGCCTGGGCAGCAGCTCCGGGTGGCGACGCAGGGGAACGGCACGTTCACCGCGACGCTGGCCGCCCAGCCGGAGCCTGAAGGGAACCGGACGTACCAGCCGGCGGTCCTTGACCACGCGCTGCCGGCGCTGGAACAGGCGTTCCCCGGCACCGTCACAGCCTACGAGCAGCTCAACAACATCATCGTCCAGAACGATGCCAGTGTGCGGATCGCGCGGTGGCGGTGGATCGCCGAGCAGAACCCGGCGCTGCAGGAGCGCGCGCAGGACCGTATCACGGCGCTGCAGGCGCAGGTCGACGACGACACCGAAGGATTCCTCGGCGTGTTCGTGGTGCCGGAGCGGGATGTCCGCGAGGCGTGGGCGCCGTATATCGGCCCGGTGATGTTCATCGGGCAGTTCCTCCTTATCCTGGCGGCGCTCCAGTTCATGATCGGCGCCGCCAACCTGCTGCCGGTGAAGGGGCTCGACGGTGGCTGGATGCTGAGCATCCTGCTGAACCGTGTGGCGCCGGCGCGGGAGCAGCGGGTGACGCGCGCCGTCACGCTGTTCACTGTGCTGATGATCCTGACCAGCTTCGGGTTCCTCGCCGCCCGCCACCTGTGATCCTGCGACCTAGACGCCGGGGAACGAGATGAACAAGTTGAGCGCGTACATCGCCACCGCGCCCACGGCGATGCCGGCGAGCAGTGACTTGTCCTGGCCGTGGCTACGGCCTTCGGGCACCATCTCGAGGGTGACGAGCGCGATCATGGCGCCGGCCGCGAACCCGAACCCGGCGGCGAGGAACGGGCGGAGCAGTGCGGCGAGCAGGACGATGATGACGGCGGCGATGGGCTGGGGGACCGATGAAAGAACGGCGTAGCCGGCGCACCGCCAGGTGGAGATGCCCTCCGCCTTGAGCGGGATGGAGATCGCGAGTCCCTCCGGGATGTTGTGGATGGCGATGACCAGCGCGAGCAGGATGCCGAGCGTCGGGATGCCCGAGATGAACGCGAGGCCGATGGCGAACCCCTCCGGGAAACTGTGGACCGTCAGCACGCCGAGGATGAGCACGATCCGCTTCACGCTGTCCGCGTCCTCCACGTCCTCGAACGAGACGTCGAGCGAGTCGACGAACCGGTCGCCCGCGAGGAAGAACAGCACGCCGGCGAGGCCGCCCACCGCCACCGCGTCCGCGCCGCCGAGTCCGATACCGGGCAGGACGAGGTCGATGACGGACGCTGCCAGCATCAGGCCGGCCGCGAGGCCCCACGCCAGCCCGTGGTATAGCCGCGGGATCTCGTCGACCCAGAAGAACGGGGCCGCACCGAGGCCGGTGGCCAGATCAGTCACCAGCGCGGCCGCGAACACCTCCAGCAGGAGTGACGGCATGCGGCGTGGTACGATGCCGCGGTATTTAACGGCACCGGCCCCGGTGCGTTTTTGAAAGTTGCCCGCCCGTCGCCACGCATGGCATACTGGCAACTCGCTGCGGCGTTCATCGCCGGTGCGGTGGCAGGAGCCGCCGGCTTCCTCCTGTACATGCAGTACCGGACGCGGAAACAGATGCAGCAGATGCAGGAGCAGATGGGCGACCTGATGGGCGGCGACATCCCGATGGCCGAGGACATGGAGGGCATGGACGACCTGGATGCCCCGGACGAGCTGTAAGCGGCGCATGCCCATCCTCCTTCACATCGACCTCGACGCGTTCTTCGCATCCTGCGAGCACGTCCGCCGCGACACCGACAAGGCGATCGTCGTCTGCATCTACTCGGACCGTGGTGGTGACAGCGGCGCGGTCTCAGCCGCCGACTACGCGGCCCGCGACCACGGCATCCACGCCGGCATGCCCATCCACCAGGCCAAGCAGGTCGCCGCCGACACGGACGAGGCGTTCCTGTTCCTCGACGCCGACAAGGAGCACTACCGGACGGTGGCCGGCCGCATCCGCGACATCATCCGCGACCACGTCCAGGAGCTCGAGCCGGCGAGCATCGACGAGTCCTACGCCGACGTCTCCCACCTCGACGGCTACGACGCCGCAGCCGAGACCGCGCACCGCATCCGGCAGGAGATCGCGGCACAGGAGGACGTCACCGCCTCCATCGGCATCGGCCCGAACAAGCTCATCGCGAAGATCGCGTCCGACCAGGACAAGCCCGACGGCACGACAGTGGTGCGGCCCGACGCGGTCGCAGAGTTCCTCGCCGACCGGCCCGTCGACGCCCTCCACGGCGTCGGCCCCAAGACCGCCGCGACACTGCAGGAGATGGGGTACGGCACGGTCGACGCGCTCCAGGAGGCCGACGTCCAGCAGCTCATCGCCACCTTCGGCGAGACCCGAGGGGTGGCCCTGCACGAAAAGGCGCACGGCCGCGGCGAGACCACGCTCGAGGACGACGACCCCACACAGCTGTCCCGCATCCGGACGCTGCCGCACGACATGGACGCGATGCAGGAGCTCCGCCCGGTCATCCGTGATCTCGCCGGCGCCGTCCACGACCGCGTGCAGGAGCACGGGGTCCGGTACGGCACCGTCACCGCCATCCTCGTCCCGGCCGGCGGCGACATGCGGACACGGTCCCGCTCGCTCAAGGCCGCAACAGATACGCAGGAGCCGCTGTACCGCGAGGCCGAGGAGCTCGTGGCGACGTTCCTCGACAACCACCCGGACGCGACGCTGCGGCGGGTCGGTGTGCGGGCCGCCGACCTCGCCACGGGGAACCAGGCGACGCTGGACGCGTTCTAGCTGTACGTGTTCCGGAAGGCCTCGATGGTGTCGTCGGTCCCGGCGATGACCAGCCGGTCGTCCGCCGCCAGCGTCACGTCCGTAACGTCCGCGTGGACCGTCCCGTCCCGTTCCACCGCCACGATGCTGCATCCCGTCTTCTGCCGGACGCTGTCACGGTCAGGCGTGGTACCCACCATCTTTGGGGCTGCCGTCCGCACCAGCCGGATCTCCGTACCCGGGTCGAGGATATCCTCGCCGAGCACCTTCCGTGCGATGAGGCGGCCGGACACGGTCTCGAGTGAAAGCACGTAGTCGGCGCCGGCCCGGTACAGCTTCCCGATGCTGCCCACCTCGTTCGCCCGCACCACGATTTCCAGGTCAGGATGCTGCCGCCGCGCCAGCAACGTGGTGAAGATGGCCTCCGTATCGTCCCCGATGGCCACCACGAGCGCGTCCGCGTCCTCGATGCCGGCCGCGTCCAGCACCGCATCCTCGCGCGCGTCACCGACCACGTCCACGCCGTCCTTGTCAGCCGCGTCCACCACCGTCGTCCCGATGTCGTGCCGGGTAAGCGCCGCAGCGACCGTCGACCCGACCTCCCCATAGCCCGCGATGACGACATCCGCGTGCGCATCGCGTGGCCCGCCCGGCAGCGTCCGGTCGCGCAGCGCCGCAAGCCGCTCCTCCGGCCCCGCCACGAGCAGCACCGTCTGCTCGTCCAGCGCCGTCGACGGCGGCGGTGACGAGACGAACGTCCCGCGCAGCCAGGCGCCGATGATGGTCACGTCCGCCGCACCGGCCAGCCC
>CAZAFX010000061.1:0-1292 GCA_964484895.1 uncultured archaeon
ACGCACCGCCTCGGCACGTTCACCGTCACACCGCAGCCCGCCCCGGCGCCCGGCCTCACCGTCGACGCCCGCAACACGCCGGACGCAGCCATCGCGGTGACGGTGACCGCCAACAGCACCGTCGAGGACATCCACGTCCTCCCCGTCACGGTCCCGGCGGGCTGGGCAGCCGCCGGGGCCACCGTCGACCGCCTCGCAGCCGGTGAATCCGCGACGGTGACGCTGCCGTACGACCCGCCGGTCTGGCAGGAGGCGGAGGCCGCCGTCCAGGCGGTGACGGCCGACGGCACCACCGCCTCACCCCGGGCCACGGTCACACTCCGCGAGGAACGGACGCTGTGGGAGCAGTACGGCGTCCTCGCCGCCGCGCTCGCCATCCTCGCACTCATCGGGACAAACGTCTACACGCTCCGCCGGCTCAACGGATAAAAACGCGCACAGGATATACATGCAATGATGCACCGCCTCCCCGCCGCCGTCACACTCGCCGCCGCAGCACTCCTGCTCGCGTCAGGAGCAGTCCCGGCCGCTGCCCCGGTGGCGAACGACACCGAGGTCATCGATGTCGTGGTCAGTATCAAGGAGAAGACGCTGGTGGAGACGGACCCGTCCACGCTGGACTGGGTGCAGAGCGACGGGCCGCTCCCGCCGGGCAGCGTTGGCTCGGAGAAGACCGTGCGCATCGAGAACCGTGGCTCCGTCAACATCACCCGCATCTGGTTCAACGCGTCCGCCCCCCAGCAGCGGCCGTTCGGCAGCGGTGACGCGTCCCGGTACGACGCCGGGAACTGGCTCGTCATCTCCCGGGACCAGCCGGGGAGCCGGCACTACTTCCCTGCCCGCGTGGAGTTCAACGCCTCCGACCCCATCACGTTCCTCACCGGGCCGGGCAGCCAGCAGCCGCCGAACGGGCCGCACGGCAAGTTCCGCAATACCTCGAACGAGTGGTACTGGGCCATCGCCAACTGCGGCGGCGACTGCCGCAGCGGCGGCGACCTCTACATCGGCGACGCACCGGCCACAGGGACCACCACCGGGGACCAGGACCTCAGCGACCAGGCGGCCGACGGCACGTTCACCAACAACCAGAACGAACGGTACGGCTGGACGGACGCCGCCGTCGGCGGCACCATGGACGTCTGCGTCCTCACCAACCGGTGGGGCAACAAGACCATCTGGGCGAAGTGGGACGCCGACCTCCCGTACACGGACTCCGCGGAGTTCGGGGGCGCCGGCAGCGCTTGCAGCAACACCGAGTTCTTCCTCTCAGACACCAACCTCGGTGAACTCCC
>CAZAFX010000061.1:1302-4756 GCA_964484895.1 uncultured archaeon
CATCTGGGCGAAGTGGGACGCCGACCTCCCGTACACGGACTCCGCGGAGTTCGGCGGCGCCTGCAGCAACACCGAGTTCTTCCTGTCCGATACCAACCTCGGCGAACTCCCGCCTGGCGGCGCGGTCACCGCGTCCACCCGGGTCTACGTCCCGTTCGGCGTCCCGGCCAACGGCACCATCTCCGGCCGCCTCACCGTCCTCGTCTCCAGCCTCGACGGCTGACACGTGTCACGGCTCCGTGACGAAAAACGGCCGGAGCGGGACCGAAGTTTAATAAACCGGCCGCGGGCATGCACCAGTACTGGTGCATCATGATGCAAACCACCAACTTCCGGAAAGGCACGGCGGCGGGCTCGGTGCTTGCCGCCCTGGCCGTCCTCCTGTTCGCGGCGGCCACCTTTTCGGGGACAGCGACCGCCGCTGGGAACAACGAGACCGCCGACGTCAACGTCGAGGTCGGCACCCAGACGGCGATCGACCTCTCACCGGCCGTCTACAACTGGACGACGGGCGGAGAGCTGGCGACCACGCCGGTGCTCCCGGGTGACGCTGGCGAGTGGACCAACGAGACGCGAGGACAGATCGAGAACATCGGTTCGACCAACCTGTCCCGCGTCTGGTTCAACGCGTCCCAGCCGCAGACCCGGGACCCGTTCGGGACCGGATCGCGCCAGTACTACGATCCGGGTAACTTCCTCACAGTCTCCACGCGGCAGGACCGTGACATCGAGACCCTGCAGCGTGACCTGTTCTACTTCGCGGACCGCCTCGAGTGGAACGCGACAACGGAACTGGTCTACGTCGAGGACCCGGACGACAACCAGCCGCCGAACACCGACAACTGGGTGTACGGCCGGTTCCGGAACGCCAGCCAGGAGTACTTCTGGATGGTCGGCGTCTCCGGCGGCATCTCGTCCGCGACCGACTGCACCGGGCTGACCTTCTACGATGGGGACGTTGCCCACACGAAGGAACAGACCGGCTCAGTCGACTTCAGCGGCGGCGACCCTGTCACATCCAGCGCAGTGAAGACCGGAGCATCGGCGACCGACTGTCTGGTCGAAGGTGTGACGCTGGGCACCAACGGCAACCAGAACTACACCGTGGCGTTCGACTACGACGAGCTCAATCAGGGCACATCAGGCCCTGACGCCTCGTTCAACCTGCGTCTGACGCGGTGGAATCCGGACGTCCTGGCAACCAGTAACACGGAGGCCAACTTCGCGGTGGACTACTTCTGGGAAGAGCCCCAGAGCGCGCCATAGGTGGACGATCAGTACTTCAACCCGGGCGACTCCATCGTCGCCGAGTTCCGGGTGCTGGTGCCGCAGGGCGTCCCGGCCGGCGAACTGCCGACCGGTGAGGTCTGGGTCGTTGCACAGGCCGGCTGACGCTGTCCCCAACACGCACGGGAACGCGAGTTCCCGTCACCCCTTCCTTTTCTTTTTTCTTCCTGTTCACCGCCATCCTGCCCCACATCCTTCTCGCCGTTACTTCGGAGTAGCGACGCGGATGCGGCGGTATAGATAAAAAAGCCGTTCCGCATGGCGGTGCATCGGCAGCGCGCATGACGCGTGGTGGTGTCGGCGGGGGTGGTGTCCCCGTGGCGCGGTGCCGGTGAAGGTGGCGTCAGGTAGCGTGAACGAAGGTGATGTGACGGTGGTCGCGCGTGCGTAGGCGCGCGCGCGTCGCCACGGCGGTGGCAGGAGCCCTGTTGCTGGGAGCGGTCACGCTCCCGTCCGCCGCCGCGGTCGGACCGGACAGCGACACGCGCCTCGACTACCGGTTCACCGACACCATCACGGAGCGTTTCAATGTCTCCGAGCACTACACCGTCGGCTGGGACACGGTCGCGAACATCTCTAACACCACCACGGCCTACACGGTCTGGTTCAACGGCACCGGCACCATCGATGGCCGGCCGTACGCTGTATCCATCCCTCACGCCTACACCACCCGCGCCACCACATCGGGAAGCGATGTCACCGCGCTCCGCGCCTGGCACGACGTGGAAGGCCCGGACGAGTTCGTCGCCGACATCGACACGCTCCGCCTCGCGGTCAAGGAGAAGGATGCGCGCGACCGCGTCACCCGCGCCAACATCTCCGGCACGCTCTCCTCCAACGACCTGACGCAGCTCCTCATCGACTACGCGGCGTGTACGGACAACACCACACCCTGCGACCCGTACGTTGACCGGTTCAACAACGACTGGTTCTACAAGGGCCGCGACCTGCAGAACCTGTCCGAGCTCGACACCGTCCTGAACGAGGCGACGACGATGCCGGAGGCGCTGCGCGAAGGGCAGGACATGGGCCACGACGTCTCCGTCGACATGTCGGGGACCGGGTTCTCCGCCCGGTTCTGGTGGGACCTGATGTTCGACGGCGGGCTGGCGTCGTTCCGGCTCGGGAACCAGTCAAGCATCTTCTCCGCATCCACTCAGACCGACTGGAACGGGGGCACCTTCAACCAGACCAGCGCGGACCGCGCCGACAACTCCGGCCTGCTTGGCCTCGGCTACCGGAACGGGAGCGCCGGTGACTCGCTGGTCGGCTACTGGCAGCTCGACCGCGCGTCCGGCGCCACGGTGGACTACTCTGGCGTGGGGAACGACGGCACCCGGTTCGGTGCGGCGCGCGGGCAACAGGGCGTGTTCTCGACCGACGCGTACACGTTCGACGGCGCGGACGATCTGGTGAACGTGTCGGACGATCCGTCGCTGGACGTGAGCGACGCGGTCACGATCTCGTTCTGGTTCCGGATTGACGGTCCGTCCGGCGACAACCAGTATCCGCGGCCGGTCAGCAAGGGCCAGTCGACGAGCGGGAACGGCGCCTACGGCGTCTGGGTGAAGGACACTAGCGACCCGACCCACATCGGCCTGCGGTTCATCGATACCAGCGGGACGAGCCACGACGTGGAGGACTCGAGTCTTTCCAATTACGACGACGGGCGGTGGCACCACGTCGTCGCCACGTATTCGGACAGCAACGATATCGGCCGGCTGTTCCTCGATGGCGCCGAGGTGGCCTCGAACGAGATCAGCGGCGACGTTTCCATCCGGAACACGGCCGACAACCTGCACATCGGCGACGGCAACGGCGAGCGGCACTTCAACGGCAGCATCGACGAGGTCCGCATCTACAACGAGTCCCTCTCCAACACGGAGGCACGCCATCTCTACTTCGACGGCACCCCGTTCACTGGTAACTACACCACTGCCAGGTTATCCGGTACCGGGAGGCAGTACTGGCAGGATCTCCGCGTCGACCTGTCCAGCATCTCGGACGATACGGATGTCGACGCCACGTTCCGGGCGCTGAACAGCAGCGACATGGTCGTGGATACACAGGTCATCAACCTGACCCTCGGCAGCAACAACTACACGCTCACCGTCCCGAACAGCCAGGCGGCAGAGGTCGTGTTCAATGGCACCTCAACCAACGTCTC
>CAZAFX010000061.1:4766-5768 GCA_964484895.1 uncultured archaeon
GACGTGGACCATCGCGGACACGGAGGTGTTCGCGCTGGAAGCCGCCCGCATCACCATCCACGCACCGCGGAACCTGACGCTGTCCGACCCGACGCCGTTCCTCAACGTGACGGCGGACCGGCCGGTCGACACCTGGCTGTACGAGCTCGACAGCAACGGCACCAACGTCTCATTCCAGCCGAACACCACCCTCACAGCGTTGAACGACGGCCGGCACAACGTCACCGTCTGGGCGAACACCTCAACCGGTATCTGGAACGACACCACACAGTTCTTCGCCGTCGACACCGCCCCGCCCCGGTGGCGGAACCAGCAGCAGGAGCAGGACAGCGTCCCGAAGACCGGTACCAACGTGCTGGCGGCGGAGGGGAAGGACAACGTCACGCTCGCCGCCGCTACATTGGCGACCAACGAGACCGGCACGTTCGAGAACAAGACCATCCACGGCTCCCCGCTGTTCCTCGGCACACAGGATATATGGACGTGGTCGAACTTCACCTGGGACAACGCCTCAGTCGAGAACCAGGCGGTCGGCTGGCGCATCTGGTACAACGACTCCACCGGCAAGTACAACGTGACCGACACGCAGACGTTCACCGTGACGGACAACGATCCCTTCCCGCCCAAGATATTCATCGACTCCCCGCCCAACCGCAGCATCCGCGACATCACCCCGTGGCTGAACGCGACCGCGAACGAAGAAATCGAGACATGGCTCTACAACGTCAACAACACCGGGAACAAGACGTTCTCCGCGGTATCAGCGTTCACGGCTAACGACACCCTCGACCTCAAGGAAGGCGTCAAGGTCAACGTCACGGTCTGGGCGAACGACACAGCCTTTAACTGGAACCACACCACCCGCTACTTCCGCACCGACAACACGCCGCCGTTCAGCCGGAACGTCCGCGACAACGCGGAGGTGCTCCCACTCCGCGGGATCGGCGAGCGTGGCGAAAAACCGGCGGACGACGAGTTCGTACACCTGCCATTCGTCCTCGG
>CAZAFX010000061.1:5778-6344 GCA_964484895.1 uncultured archaeon
TCTCCGCCGAGGTGCAGGACGCCGCCTCCGGCGCATTCAAGGCGGTCCTCTCCACCAGCGGCACCGGCACCTTCCAGAACCGGTCCGGCGTCCACGGCTCCCCGGTCATCCTCCCCAACGCCTCTGGTGTCTACCGCCTCGCCGCCTTCCCGTGGAAGAACCTAACGTATGAGGGCGCGCTCGGGTTCCGCGTCTGGATTCAGGACGCGGCCGGCAACTGGAACGTCTCCGACACCGGCGAGGTCTCCATCACGCCCACGCAGAGCTACCCGCTGCTCCGGCTTGACGCGCAGCAGCTGTGGCTCGGCGGCGTCTTCAACGCCACCACAGCGGACCGCGCCACCGCACCTGGCGACCTCGCGCTCGGCCTGCTGAACCGGACGGCCGGCGACGGCACCCACCTGTTCTACCGGCTCGACGGGACCGGCAGCAGCCCCAGCTTCAACGTGACCGACTACTCCGGGGAGAACCATAACGGCTCCAGCTTCGGCGGTATCACCCGCGGCGCGACCGGCACGTTCGATACCAACGCCTTCTCCTTCGACGGCAGCGGCGACTTCATCAAC
>CAZAFX010000062.1:0-5281 GCA_964484895.1 uncultured archaeon
ACCGCGCTGGCGCTGCTGGTGCCGCTGCAGTTCCTGGTCGGCAACAAGGAGCTGCGGTTCCTGCTGCCGGTCGTCCCGTTCGTGGCGGTGCTGGGTGCGCGCGGCGTCGTGGGGGTGCGGCGGTACGGCCGGCCCATCGGTGTTGCGGCGGTGGTCGTGGCGGTCGCGGCGGTCGCGGCCGGGGTGGCAGGTCATCCTGACGTCCGGCTGGCCGTGGACCACGGCGTGGTGACGCACGAGGCGCCGCCGACGTACGAGGCGGGCCGGTGGCTGCGGGAGGAGACGCCACGGGATGCGGTGGTGTACGCGAACGTCCGGTGGCCGCCGGTGGCCTACTACAGCGGGCGGGAGCTGGTGCTGCTGCCGCTTTCCGGCGATTCGTCACGCGTTATGGAGGTAATGGACCGGCCGGGCTACGTCTACGTGTCGACCGCCGCGCCCGGTGACCGGTGGCCGTCGGCGGCGGCGCTGCGGGGGAGCCAGCGGTTCCGGCTGAACAGGACGTTCAGCGGCGGTGGGGAGGACGTCTATATATTTTACTTCACAGGTGGGACGTGATGGCTGTCTCTGTGGTCGTCCCGACGTACAACGAGGCGGCGAACGTGGCGCCGCTGGTGGAGGCGGTGCATGCCGCGCTCGGTGACCGGCTGGCCGAGCTCGTGGTGGTTGACGATGGATCGCCTGACGGGACGGCGGACGTTGTCCGGGGGCTGCAGGGCGATTATGATGGGCTGCGGCTGCTGGAGCGGGAGGAGCGCGAGGGGCTGGGAGCGGCGTACAAGCACGCGTTCAGGCAGATTGATGCTGATACTGTGGTGCAGATGGACGCGGATTTCTCGCATCCGCCGGACCGGCTGCCGGCGCTGGTGGACGCGGTGGAGACGGGCGCGGACGTGGCGGTGGGGTCGCGGTACGTCGACGGTGGGGACCGGCAGGACCCGCTGCACCGCCGGGTGTTCCCGCTGATCGGGAGCTACCTGTACCGCGCCGTGCTGGGATCGCCGGTGCGGGACGTGACGTCGGGGTTCAAGGCGTATGACGGGGCGGTGCTGGACGAGCTTGCGCTGGACGGGCTGCCGGACGGGTTCCATTTCCAGGCGGCGTCGCTGCTGGCGCTGGTGGATGCGGGGGCGGACGTGGTGGAGGTGCCGATCGCGTTCCGGCCGCGGCGGGCGGGCGAGCCGAAGTACGGTGTCGGCGACCTGTGGGACAACTTCATGCTGTTCGTGTCGCTGGCGGCGCGGCGGCTGGGAGGTGGCCGGCGGTGAACCTTCTTGACCTGTTCTACGTCGGGTTCTTCGGTGTCATGGTGTACTCGGCGGTGCTGTGGCTGCTGGTCTACGCGTCGAACCGGGACGACGTGTTCGCGGACCCGGTGCCGTCGCGGCTGCCGTCGGTGACATTCCTCGTGCCGGCGTACAACGAGGAGGACTACGTGGGCGACACCATCGAGGCGCTGCTGGACCTGGACTACCCGGACGAGCAGCTGGATATCATCGCGATCAACGACGGGTCGGAGGACGGGACGCTGCAGGTGCTGGAGCGGTTCAGTGACAGGATCGATATCATCGACAAGGAGAACACGGGCAAGGCGGATTCGCTGAACACGGCTCTGGAGCGGGTGGATACGGAGCTCGTGGCGTCGATGGACGCGGACTCGGTGCCGGAGCCGGACCTGCTGCGGAAGACGGTGGGCCATTTCGAGGACGAGCGGGTGGATGGCGTGACGCCGGCGCTGAAGGTGCTGGACCCGTCGAACTGGGTGGAGAAGATCCAGTGGATGGAGTACGTGTTCCAGATTTTCCTGCGGAAGGTGTTCTCGCTGTTCAACGTGCAGTACGTGCTGCCGGGGCCGGGCAGCATCTACCGCGCTGAGACCGTCAAGGAACTCGGCGGATGGGATGATGAGACGCTGACGGAGGATATGGAGATCGCGTTCCGGATCGCGGACAGCGGCGGGCTGCTGGAGAACAGTTCGAACGCGGTGGTGTGGACGGTGCCGCCGCCGTCACTGCGGGCGCTGTTCAGCCAGCGGATACGGTGGTACCGGGGCTACATGCAGAACTTCCGGAAGTACATCCACATGCTGGGGAGCCGGGAGTTCGGGAACCTTGGGATGTTCCTGCTGCCGTTCAGCGTGCTGTGGATCGTGCTCATCGTGTTCTTCCTCGGGCACTTCCTGTACAACATCGGGTTCACGGCGGTGCGGGCGGTGGAGACGTACCTGCTGGTCGGGTTCCTGGAGCCGTCGTTCAGCCTGAACCTCGCCGGCGTCCACTTCTTCCACCTGTTCTCGGTGCTGTTCCTCGCTGTCGGGGTGGCGACCACGCTTTTAAGCCTGCGGGTGTCGCACGAGGATGTCCGGCTTCGGGAGCGGAAGACCCACTACGCGACGTTCCTGGTGATATACCCGTTGCTGTTCGCCGCGTTCTGGGTGGCCGCGTTCCTGAAGCACGTGGCACCCGGTGAGGGACGATGGTAGAGCGCAGCGTCGACTGGGAGGTCCTGTTCGTCGCCCTGGTCATCACCGTCGCGGTGATGGCGGGCATGTTCTTCCTCGGGCAGGAGTTCAGCCAGTGGCAGGTGGACCGGATCGGGCGGCAGGTCGAGGAGCTGACCGTGGAGCGGAACTCGCAGGACCTGTCGCGGCGGCTGGCGCAGAACCTGCCGCAGCGGAACTGTGAGGCGCTGAACGTGGCGGTGCGGGAGACGATCGAGGACGTGGAGTCGCTGCGGCAGCAGGTGGCGACGTACGAGCAGACGCACAAAATCGAGAACCCGGATTTCACGCTGCTGAAGAAGCGGTACACCAACCTGCTCATCGAGTACTGGCTGACCACGCAGCAGATCGAGACGCGGTGCGGGTCGAACGTCACGACGGTGCTGTACATATACCACGACCCGGATGTCTGTGAGCGGTGCGAGGACCAGGGAACGGTGCTGACCAGGTACCGGCAGCAGTACGAGGACCGGCTGCTCGTCTTCCCGCTCGACGCCACGCTCGACCTGCCCACGGTGAACGTGCTCATCGACGCGTACGAGGTGTCGTCGGACGACTAACCTGTGCTCATCATCGACGGCGATGTCCACCGCGGGTACAAGGACCGGGATGCGCTCGGGGATATCCTGTCGCGGTACGTGGCCGCGGCGGAGGGGTCGTGATGGAGGCGAAGCTGTGGGTGGTGGCGCTGGTCGCGTTCTGCGGGTTCCTCGGCGGTGTCGCCCAGATCCTGCTGAAGATCGGGGCGGACAGCGTCACGTTCGCCCCGCTCGAGCTGGTGCAGAACCCCTACCTCGTCGTGGGCGCGAGCTTCTACGGGGTGTCGCTCCTCCTTTACCTGTTCGCGCTGCAGTACGGGAACGTCTCCCTGCTGTACCCTGTCATCGCCACGAGCTACGTCTGGGTGGCGCTGCTCGCGAAGCCCGTCCTGGGTGAGGCGTTCCCGCTCCACAACTGGGCCGGCATCGCCCTCATCATCGGCGGCATCACGGTCCTCCACCTCTGACCGCGTCCGCATTTAAAGCTTGGACGGCCACGCGGCGGCATGGACGTGGGACGCGAGGACCTCCTGCTCGTCGGGTTCCTTGTCGCTGCCGCCGCGCCGTTCGCGATGGGCCAGCTGCAGGGGGACACCGGGAGCGGCGATGTCCCGTGCGACGACGGTCTCGTGCGGGAGGTGGAGGGGAACCTGTCCCTGAAATACAACGACACGGTCCGGTGCGACTGCGTGCCGCAGGAGGACACCTCGCTGGACGTGCCGTCCGAGGTGGAGAACCGGTCCAGCCTCCAGGTGGCCCTCCGCTGCCAGCGCAGCAACGGAGAGACCCAGATATTCAACGTCTGGCAGACGCAGCAGCCCGACGGTCAGAGATAGTCCTTCGTCAGCCCGTAGAACCCGTACAGGACGAGCGCTGAGGCGGCGATGAGCGTCAGGCCGAACAGGGCGACGAGATACCACGGATACTCCGTCACCGACACCCCGATGGCGTTGGAGAAGACGATGAACTGCGTCTTCACCGCGATGTAGAACGCGAACCCGACCGTGATCAGCTTCCAGTACCGCATCGCCACCAGATCGACATCCAGGTACTCCCGGTAGAACGTCGCCATCAAGACCAGCGCCGCCAGCAACAGCAGCGCGGAGATGACCTCCGCCGCACTCCAGATGACCGCGCCGTCCACCGTCATGCCCCCGGCTTGGACGGTGAGGGAGTTAAATGTTATCCGCGTCCAGGTCACCGACCTCGCGGGCCAGTGCGACCACGTTGACACGGCCGGACTTCTCTTTCGTGATAAGATGCCGCTCCTCGAGGTCGCTGAGCAGCTTCGAGATCTTCGCCTTCGAGTAGTCCACGTCGGCCACGATGTCCCGCTGCTCCACCTCGCCGCCCGCGTCGATGATATACCGCATCACGGTCTGCTCGTCGTCCTTCAGCATCGGGAACACGGAGGCGATGGTCTTGCCGTCCTCCCGGTCCCGCCGCAGGTACACCACCGCCACGACACCGGCCACGACGACGATCACCGCCGCCACGGCCCCGAGCACGCGTACCGGGACGTACCGTTCGATCGGTTCAAGTCGCTCGTACCGGACCTGGTACGACAGCGTGTCCCCCAGCGCGATGTCGGTATCCGTCCACGAAATGAAGATGCGGCGGCCGCTGCTGCCGACGCTCGCGTTCGGCGGGCTGTACGACGGTCCATCCCCGCTTACGAGGCCCGTGCCGGCCGGCAGGACTACCTGCATCTCCGCCCGTTCCGTGGGGAACAGGACTGAGCTGTCGTACGCGAACAGGAACCTGCCGCCCTGCCGCGAGACGAAGTCCCCCCGATAGGAGACGGTCACGGTGTAGTTCGCCCGCTTCCGCGGCGTGCAGAGGATCTCCTGCCACAGCTCGGACCGGTCGATATCGCAGTCCAGCTCGCCGATACCGTCTCGGACGGAGAGGCTCTGGGGGTCGTACCGCTGCGGGACGAGGTACGACAGCCGTTCGGAGCTGATATCAGCGTACTCGCGCGTCACCGTCACGTCAGCCGCCGGCTCCCCCGTGATGTTGAGGACGACCGACTCCTCCCGCACCGTCGTCGCGGCCGTCATGGCCGCGCACAGCAGGACCGCGACCCCGAGCAGGCAGAGACGCCGCATACTCCTGACGGTGCCGTCCATCACTTATAAACGTCCTTACTCGCCCGGCCGGGAGATCATCATCCCGCCGGCGCCGGACTGGAGGAACTGGTGCATCATCTGGGCCATGCTGTTCAGCGCGTCGCGGACCTCGG
>CAZAFX010000062.1:5291-6264 GCA_964484895.1 uncultured archaeon
AGCCGTCATCGCCGCGCACAGCACCACCGCGGCGGCGAGGAGCCCGAGACGCTGCATACACTGTCCGTACCGGCCATCACTTATAAACGTCCTACCCGTCTGACCGGGAGATCATCATGCCGCCGGCGCCGGACTGGAGGAACTGGTGCATCATCTGCGCCATGCTGTTGAGGGCGTCGCGGGCCTCGGCCATGTCCATCGTGACCCGGTCCGGTGCCTTGATATCCACCGAGGTCGGCCCGTAGTTCAGGACGATGTTGACGAGGTCGGCGAAGCTGTCCACCTCCATATCAACCTCGCAGACCTGTGAGAACCCTTCATCGAGGTCAGGGTGGGGCTGGTCCACGTGCTCCACGTCCTCCATCGTCGCGTCCAGCGTGCGGACGGTGGATTCGCCGCGGATCTGGTCGATATGGTCCGAGAGCGACGCCACCGCCGCGTCCTCCGTGGCGGCGATGACGTGGAACACCATCCACACCTCCAGCGGCTCGTCCATACCTCCCCGTACACGCCCGCATTTTAAAAAAACGGGTGGGCTCTGCCGCCGCCTTATTTAAACTGCAAGTCCCATTAACGGGTAGCGATGGTCGAACGCATCGAGACCGGTATCCACGGACTGGACGAACTGATCCAGGGCGGTCTTCCCCGCGGGTCGACGACGCTGGTATCCGGCGGCGCCGGCACCGGGAAGACCATCTTCTGCTGCCAGTACCTCTGGCACGGCCTCCAGAACGGGGAGAACGCGCTGTACATCACGCTCGAGGAGGAGCCGGACGAGATCCTCGAGGACGCTGCCGAGTTCAGCTGGGAGTTCGCCGAGTACGAGGACCAGAACGTGTTCGAGATCATCTACCTCAACCCGTTCGAGGGCGGTGGCGGCGGGTTCGTCGACCGCATCCAGCGGGAGCTGGAGAAGCTGCAGGCGGACCGGGTCGTCATCGACTCCACGAGCGTCATGGGGATGTACGACGAC
>CAZAFX010000063.1:0-1620 GCA_964484895.1 uncultured archaeon
TCCAGTCAGTCCGGTTCAGCAGCATCTCCGTCGCGGCGGTCCGTTCCTCGATCACCGTGTCCAGCTCGGTGAGGAACGCGTCCTTCTTCGCCGGGTCGAACTCGTCGTCGAGCGCCTCGATCTGGTACCCCCGCCGCTCCAGTTCGTCCTGCAGCTCGGGCGGATGGGTGTAGCCAGCATCCTTGATGGATAGGTAGCCGCCGACCAGCGACCCGTTCACAGCCTCCGGGGGAAATGTCTGCGGCACGTTCACGACCACGACCTCGCCCTCCTCACCGACCACGTCCCACACCCGGTCGGCGCGCACATCGCCGGCGGTGGTCGGCACGAACGTGCCCCCGTCCCGCTGCAGGAAGCCGTAGATACCGTGCTTGCCGGGCGTCGTGCCGGTCGTCATGCTGGTCCATGCGACCGGTGACTCGATGGGCAGCGTCGTCGTCAGGTCGCCGTGCTGTCCGTCCTCCATCAGCTGCCGCAGGTGCGGCATCCGTCCCTCCTCCAGCAGCGGCTCGATGACATCCCATTCCGCGCCGTCGAGCCCGACGACGAGCACCCGGTCACTGGTCGTCTCGGCAGCCATACCGGTCACGCTCCACAGACAGATGAGGAGAAGCAGCGTTAAATAATGGCGCATCACGGTCACCCGATGACCGATCGCTTCACGGATTTCACGGGGTGCTGGAACATGGTGGGGAACGCCTCGCAGTTCACCCAGTAGATCTCTCCCTCGTCGTTGTCGATTTTCTCCAGCTCCTCCTGCGCCTTCTCCGACCGGAGGACGGACTCCATGTCGTAGTCGTGGTCGGCGAGGTTGCCCATGTCGCTGCCGAAGTAGGAGAACAGTTTGACGTTGCCGTACGGGTCGACGGTGATGGACCCGCGGCCGGACGACGGCGGCAGCACGTGCTGGTCCGGCTGCTCGTAGAACCGTTTCGCCAGCTTCAGGTACAGCTTCGGGATGAGCTCCTTGATACCGTCCACCTGGTACTGGGCGGAGATGGTGTCGATCGCCTCCATCAGCCGCTCCTTGTCCACGGTGTCCTCGACCGCTGCCTCGGTCTCCTCGTCCTCGTTGTAGAAGTAGTAGGACTCGTGGGCGAATGTGAAGATGGTGGTGGACGCCTGCCGCGTGAACTGGAAGATATCCTCCAGGTTGTGGATGTTGTACTTGCTGACCGTCGTCTGGAACCCGGTCTCGAAGTTGTCGTACTCCTCCTCGTACTGCTGCATGTCCTCGTACAGCGCCATCGCCCGCTCCCAGTTCCCCGGGATGCCGCGGATTTCATCGTGCTGCTCGCCGACCCCGTCAAGGCTGATGGTCACGGTGACGGTGACGTGGTCAGGCGCCGCCTCGAGCAGCTCCTCAAGCTTGCTGCTGATGTGGTCGTTGCTGATCGCGTTCGTCGGGATATTCAGCATGAACAGCCGCGGACAGTGCTCGAAGCAGTACTCCGCGAACTCGACGATATCCTGGAACAGGAACGGCTCGCCGCCGGACAGGTTCAGCCACAGCACGTGCTCCGCGATGCTGTCGATGGTCCGCTTCATCTCCTCCAGATCCATCTCACGGTCCTGCAGCTCTGGGTTGTCTTCGTAGATCTTCCAGATGTTACACGTCTT
>CAZAFX010000063.1:1630-6258 GCA_964484895.1 uncultured archaeon
TGGCACACGTTCGTCGTCACGAAGCTGTACTTGTACGGCATCGAGAACCGGCCCGTCGCCTGGTGCAGCCGCGACTCCGCCACCGCCTTCCCAAGCCGCAGATAGTCACGTACACGCATCGATCACCACGTCCGTTCAGCGGTGGTCAGCCACCACCGTGCTCTGCCCGTCGTCCACGTGCACCCGGAACCCGGCCGCAACGTCGACACCGGTCTCTTCAGCCACCTGTGCCACGCCGCCGAAATCCGGCTTCTCACACAGTACCACGGCCTCCCGCACGTTCGCACCGATATCCTGCATCGCCTTGATAAGGGCGATCATCGTCGCCCCCGTGCTCACCATGTCGTCGACGATGACGACCTCGTCGCCGGGCTCGACACCGTTGATGAACAGTGACCCGTCCGCGTACCCGTTCTGCATCCCGACCTCGTGCTCCCCGGCCACGCTCGACGGGTACCATTTCGCGAGCGCGAACGGCGTCCGCGTCAGCGTGGCGAGATGCGACACGAGGATGCCGCCCCGGTCTTCCTCCCCGAGGATGAGGTCGGCGGACTCGAACTCGGCGTTCGCTGCCAGCCACTCGCACGCTGCCTCGAGCAGTTCCGGATCGCAGGCCGGCGACTGGTCGGTCAGCGGGTTCACAACGTACTCGTACCCGTCGGTCGCCTTCACCGGCTGTCCGTCCCACGCCTCGAGCAGGATGTCCGGTACCGGTGCATCCATCACGTCAACGTCCCCCGATTACAGCTTTATATCGGTTGGCCGCAGCCTCACGGCGCCATCACCGGGTTGATGTCGCCGCGGGCGATGTCCGCCAGTGCTGCCCGGTACCGCTCCGGCGTCCCCACCTCCCGCCAGTACGCCCCGTCCGGCAGCGGGTAGGCGTGGAGTTGGTGGTCGGCCGCCACCCGTGGCAGCACGTCCCGCCCGATGTCCCCTTCCGCGGGGAACAGGTCCAGCATCTCCGGCTCGACGAGGAAGACGCTCCCGTTCGTCCACCGCGGTGTCCCGGCCGCCGCGATCTCGTCCTCGGACGGCTTCTCGATAAACTCCGTCACGTCCCGGTCCTCGGTCACGGCGATGCTCGCGTCCGGCAGTGCGTCCCGGTCCTCCTCGTACACCAGCATCGACATGTCAGCGTCCCGCTCCCGGTGCGAGTCGTGGAACGCCGCAAGATCAAGATCTGTCAGGATATCGCCGTACACCAGCAGCAGCGTGTCGTCAAACCGGTCCGCCGCCTTGGCAACCCCGCCCGCTGTCCCCCGCAGCTCGGCCTCCTCGCTGTAATGGACCGGCGTCCCGCCCCAACGATCCCCGAAGTAGTCCCTGATGATGTCGCCGCGGTGGTGCAGGTTCACCACCACCTCGTCCACGCCGAACCCGGTCACGTGCGTCATGATATGCGCCAGCAGTGGCCCCTCCCCGAGCGGCACCATCGGCTTCGGGTAGGCGCCGTACGTCACCGCGCGGATGCGCGTCCCCTCCCCGGCCGCGAGCACCATCGCCTTCACCGCACCCACCGCCACGTCCGCTCCAGGCCGTCCCGCAGCTTGATGTCCGCCGTCCATCCGAGCTCGGCCGCGGCCTTGCTGCAGTCCAGCTTGCATCGGTCGATGTCACCCAGCCACCGGTCCTCGTGCTGCGGTGCGGCGTTGCTCCCGGTCACGTCCGCCACGGTCTCCCACAGACTGCTGATGCTGGTCTCGGTGCAGGTCCCCACGTTGAAGCAGCCCCTTCCGTCGGCCGCGGCCATGTTCGCCGCCACCACGTCGTCCACGTGGATGAAGTCCCGCGTCTGGCTGCCGTCCCCGAAGATGACGGGTCGCTCCCCGTCCCGCACCGCCTCGAGGAAGTTCTTGATGACACCGCCGGTCGCCCGCGGCCCGTAGACGGACGCGTACCGCAGCACCGTGTACGGCAGCCCGTACAGGTCGTCGTACAGCGCCAGGTAGTGCTCCACCGCGTACTTGGAGGTGCCGTACGGGTACGACGGTCGCATCGGATGGTCCTCCGGTGTCGGCACCGACTCCGGCTCACCGTAGCTCAGGCCCCCGCTCGACGCGTACACAACGTGCTCCACGCCGTGCTGCCGTGCCGCCTCCAGCACGTTGATGCTGCCGACCACGTTCGTCTCCGCATCGTGCTGCGGCCGCTCCAGGCTGTCCATCGCATCGTTGTGCGCGGCGTGGTGGTTCACCACCGTCGGCTGCACGTCGGCAAGAACGTCCGCGACAGCCTCAGCATCCCGGATGTTGACCTTGTGGAAGGCAGCGCCGTCCGGCACCCAGTCCCGCCGGCCGACCGACAGGTCGTCGACCACGGCCACATCCGCCCCGCGCTCTAGGTAGGCGGCAGCAACGTGGCTCCCGATGAACCCGGCGCCGCCTGTGACAAGCACGGTCACGGCAGGTCACCCCTGATCGCCGCCAGCTCCTGCATAGTGGTCCCGATCAGTCCGACCCGCACCCCGAGCAGCCCGGCCGCCTCGGACGCGCCCGCCCGCCGCGACCGGTGGGTGACGGGCACCTCGGCGATGCGGAAGCCGTGCGCCGCCGCCTTCGCGAGCAACTCCGCGTCCACGGTCCGCTCGGTGACAAGCGACACGGTCTCAAGCACGTCCTGCCGTACCAGCTTGAACCCGCAGTCCACGTCCCGCACGGAGATCGGTAGCAGCGTCCGGGCCAGGTGGTTGAACCCGGCGCCGACCAGCCGCCGCCGGAACGGGTCGTCCCGGCCGTTCCGGTAGCCGGCCACCAGGTCCGCGTCCTGGGCGGCTTCCAGCAGCCGCGGCAAATCCGCCGGGTCGAACTGGCCGTCCCCGTCCATGTACGCCACGAGCGGGTGCCGCGCCGCGTCGAACCCGGTCGCCAGCGCCCGGCCATACCCTCTGTTCCTGTCATGATGGACCGCCTGCACCGCATCATGCTGCTCCGCGAGCGTGTCGACGATGGCGGCGGTGCCGTCGGTGCTGCCGTCGTCCACCAGCAGCAGCTCGAACGGTCTGCCGGTGTCGCGGAGCGCGGCCAGACAGTCCGCAACAACGTCCTCGACGGTCCCGGCCTCGTTGTACAGCGGCAGGAAGAGGGAGACGGCCGCGTCCGTGTCCATGCTGCTCCTTCGCGGTCGAACATATTAAAGCCTGCTGCCCGCGGCCGTGCGGCAAGTTTATTTAATGTTCGGCAGGCCTGCCCCATCCGTGTTCGTCACCCGTACTCCGCTCCGGCTGTCGATCGGTGGCGGCGGCACGGACCTGCCGTTCTTCTACCGTGAGGAGGGCGGCTCCCTTGTCACTGCCACCATGGACAAGTATATCTACTGCCTGCTCAAGGAGCGGTTCGAGGAGCCGGTCCGGCTCTCGTACTCCCGGAACGAGACGGTCGATGACCTAGACGAGCTGGAGAACGACCGGGCGCGGGAGGTGCTCCGCCGCGCCGGCATCGACAGCAACGCCGAGGTCGTCACCGCGGCAGATGTCCCGTCTGGCAGCGGCCTCGGGTCGTCGGGCGCGTTCACGGTCGGTCTTCTCAGCGCGACGGCCGCGTTCAACGGTGAGCGGCGGTCGAACGCGACGCTGGCGGAGGACGCGTTCGACGTGGAGCACAACGCCCTCGGCTACCCGTGCGGCAAGCAGGACCAGTACGCAGCCGCGTTCGGCGGCATCGTCCACCTCGACATCGATACGGACGGCAACACCACGGTCAGCCCGCTTGATATCGACCGGGACACGGTCACGTCACTGGAACGGAACGTCCAGCTGTTCTACACCGGACAGCTCCGGGACTCCAGTGACATCCTCGAGGAGCAGAAGGACGCTGTCCTCTCCCACGAGGAGAAGATGGAGAAGATGCGGCTGATTAAGGGTATCGGCGCCGATATCCGGCAGGAGCTGGAGGCGGGCAACCCAAGCCGGTTCGGCGACCTGCTCCACAAACACTGGTCCACGAAGAAGGAGTTCACCGACAGCATGTCCACCCCCGCCATCGACGAGGCCTACACCACGGCACGGGACGCGGGCGCACGCGGCGGCAAGATTATGGGGGCGGGGGGCGGAGGCTTCTTCATGTTCTACGTCGACGAGGACCGCGACGCGTTCCGCGAGACGATGGAGGCGGAAGGCCTCCGGCACATGCCGTTCAGCTTCGACTGGGACGGCACCACGGTGATCCACGGTGACCGATGACTACCGCGACTACGCCGCCTCGTTCCTCGCCGAGTCCGGCGAGCTACTGCAGCAGCTCCCGGTCGACGACATCGTCACCGTCATGGAGACCATCGAGACGGTCCGGCAGGCCGGCGGCACGGTGTACACCATAGGGAACGGCGGCAGCGCATCCACGGCCGAGCACCTTGCAGCCGACCTCGACAAGACCGCGAACACGGGGCAAGACGACCTGTTCCGCGCCATCACCCTCGTCAACAACGACCCGCTGACCAGCGCGTGGACCAACGACGAGGGCTGGGACGCCGTCTACCAGGGACAGCTGAAGGACCGCATCACACCGGACGACGCGCTGGTCGCGTTCTCTGTCCACGGCGGCAGCGGTCCGTGGTCCGGCAACCTCGTCACAGCGATGCAGTACGCGAACGACGTCGGCGCTGCGACCATCGGCATCGCCGGGTTCGACGGC
>CAZAFX010000064.1:0-6251 GCA_964484895.1 uncultured archaeon
CGAGGAACGTACGCCGCTGCCCGGAGACGTCGGAGGCCGCACCCCACAGCGGCGCGAACAGCAGCATCCCCGCCCACAGCACGGATGTCTGGAGCGTGATGGCGAACGGACCGATACCAAGGCTGCGCATGTACAGCTGCAGCACGATGTTCGATCCCACGGCCAGTGCCTTGTACAGCAGGTTGGCGGTGACCAGCGGCAGGTTGTCGCGCAGCCCCATCGCCCCGTGCCCGCGCCCCCGACTATTATGAATCATGCATGAATCATGCGCGTGCGTGCGCGCCCCGTCATGGCCGCCGGCACCGTTTTAAGCCTCTGCGCCCCATGACGGGGTCTGGACGTGACGCTGGACCGGTACGACGTCGCGGTCGCTGACGACGACCGGCTGCTGGCGGTCCGGGACACCGGCGACGCGCTCGTGCTCCATATGGGCGGCGCCGACGATGCCCCGTACGAGGTCGTTCCCGAGAAGCTGTACGAGGCCGCAGCGGAACGCGCCACGGACGCCGGGTTCGATGCCGGGCAGGACGGCGCCCAGTTCACCGTGCGGTCTGACGAGCCGTACATGGTGCCCGGCACGGAGCGATGGGCGGGCCTGGTGCAGGACGGCGAGCGGTACGCGTTGACCGTCACGCCCGCCGGCGGCCGGTCGCACGCCGTGACCGTGCAGCACCCGGAGCTGCTGCAGTACGACGACTGCTTCGCCGTGACGCGGGACGTGGTCGACGCGCTGTACGATGTGTCGCTGTCGCGGCCGTGACTCCTGACCAGTCAAGGGGTTCTTAAACATTTGTGTAAAAGGGTGGTATGATGCCAGAGACGATCGTCCCGGACACGTCGGTCATCGTGGACGGGAAGCTGACGGATATGATCCGGAAGGAGCGGCTGTCCGGCGCGGAGATCATCGTGTCGAACGCCGTGGTCGAGGAGCTGGAGCAGCAGGCGAACGAGGGCCGCGAGATCGGGTATGCGGGCCTCGACGAGCTGGAGGAGCTGCACGAACTCGCGGACCGGTACAGCATCACGGTCCGCCACGCCGGCAGGCGGCCGACTGGCGACGAAATCGAGCGCGCCGAGGCCGGTGGCGTGGACGCGCTCATCCGCGACCTTGCCGAGGAGGAGGGTGCGACGCTGTACACGGCTGACGCGGTGCAGCACCGCGTGGCGAAGGCGAAGGGCGTCCCGGTCAAGTTCTTCCCCAAGTCCAGCGAGGAGGGGGAAGCGTTCTCGCTCCGCAACTATTTCGAGGAGGATATCGCGTCCGTCCACCTCAAGGAGGGGGACGTGCCGAAGGCGAAGCGCGGCGAGCCCGGCGCCCTGGAGTACACGCCGATCGGGGACGATGAGCTGTCCCGCGCCGATCTGGAGCGGCTGATGAAGGAGACGATTGAGCAGGCGGAGAACACGGAGAAAGGTCTGGTCGAGCTTGATATGGAGGGGTCGACGGTACTGCAGATCGGCGACCTCCGGATCGTGATGACGCAGCCGCCGTTCTCCGAGGCCAGAGAGATCACCGCGGTCCGCCCTATCGCGACGGTGGACCTCGACGACTACGCACTGAGCGACGCGCTACGTGAGCGGCTGCAGACGGAGGCGGAGGGTATCCTAATCGCGGGGTCGCCGGGCCACGGCAAGTCGACGTTCGCGCAGGCCCTGTCCGAGTTCTACTCGGACGCGGGCGAGGTGGTGAAGACCATGGAGCACCCGCGGGACCTGCAGGTGGGCCCGGATATCACGCAGTACTCGCCGCTTGAGGAGGAGATGGAGAACACCGGCGACGTACTCCTGCTGGTGCGGCCGGACTACACGGTATACGACGAGGTGCGGAAGACGGAGGACTTCGATGTCTTCGCCGACATGCGGCTGGCCGGCGTCGGCATGATCGGCGTGGTGCACGCGTCGGAAGCGCTCGACGCCATCCAGCGGATGATCGGGCGCGTCGAGCTCGGTGTCATCCCGCAGGTGGTGGACACGGTCGTGTTCATCGAGAACATGGAAGTCGCCAAGGTCTACAAGCTCGTCCTTACCGTGAAGGTGCCGGAGGGCATGACGGAGGCGGATCTGGCGCGGCCGGTCATCCAGGTGAAGGATTTCGAACAGGACGAGACGGAGTACGAGATCTACACGTACGGCGAGGAGACGGTCGTCATCCCGGTCGAGGGCGGCGGCGCGGCGGCATCACCGACCCAGGAGCTGGCGCGGAAGCAGCTTGAGCACGAGCTCGGGAACTACGCGAACAACCCGGTGGTGGAGTTCGAGGGACAGGACGCCATCACGGTATACTTCGATGACGGCGACGTCGGCCAGCTCATCGGCCACCAGGGCGAGACCATCGACAAGATCGAGGAGGAGCTCGGCGTCAGTATCTCCGTTGAGCCCCGGAGCGAGTCGGGAAATGACGGTGCGGCTGCGGACGGCGGGAGTGTCAACTATCACCTGGAGGACCAGGGTGACCAGGTTGTCATCCTGGTGGACGACACGCACATGGGCGAGGACCTGGCGTTCTACGATGCCGGCGAGTTCCTGTTCTCCGCCACCGTCGGCAAGGGCGGCCGCATCAGCCTGTCATCCGGCTCGGAGTTCGCCGACCAGCTTCGGGCGGCCCACGCCAGCGACAGCCTCGCCGTCGAGCTATCGTAACATACATGTATCTCCGGGAACGACGAGGATGACGATGGACTGGGACGATCATATCGCCGCGGTCCGCGCTGCCAGCTACGGCACGCGCCGGACGGTGGCGAAGGACGCTGCCGGCCCGCTCCCGGACACGTTCCGGCCGGCCCGCGTGCGCGGGCGCCGCCCGGCGTATCAGGAGGACCGGCCCCGCGGCCCGGTCCGCGCAATCGATGCCGGGAGCCGGTACGTGCTGCGGCGAGACCGATACCATCCGGACCGGGCGCCGGTGCGGCACGCGGTGCTCGATGCGACCGCGGGAGAGCTGCTGGCGACCGCTTTCAGAGTGTTGAAAGGTCTGCTCCGGCGGTGACAGTATATCAATGTAGAGGTGATGTAGTGATGCAGCGAGAGATAGTGACGTGGGGGAACTCCCTTGGGCTCCGCATCCCGCACCAGGTGTTCGAGCGGAGCGCGTTCGCTGAGGGCGACATGGTGGAGTTCAAGATTCAGGACGACGACACCCTCGTCATCCGCCGACAGTCAGCCGAGTAGCGCGGCTATCCGGTCGAGCTGGTAGCTGTAGACGTCCAGAGCGGCGTTGACCGGTGCGGCGTCAGTCATATCGACGCCCGTGTCCCGCAGCAGCTGGAGCGGGTAGTCACTGCCACCGGCGCGGAGGAAGTCCAGGTACCGCTCCCGCGCCCCGTCTTCATCCCGAATTTGCTGGGCGAGCGCGGTAGCGGCGGCGATGCGTGTGGCGTACTGGTAGACGTAGAAATCGTAGTGGAAGTGTGGGATGCGCATCCATTCGCCGCGGATGCTGTCGTCCTGCTGCACGTTATCGTAGTACCGGTGTTTCAGGCTTCCGTACGTCTCATCGAGCCGGTCAGCGGTCAGCGGCGTGCCGTCCTGTTCCAGCTGGTGGATGCGGTGCTCGAAGGCGGCGAACATGGTCTGCCGGAACAGCGTTGACCGGAACCGTTCCAGGTACTGGTCGAGCACGTGCAGCCGGAACGAGTGGCCGAGCTCGTGGGCCAGCGTGAACATACTGGAGATGTCGTCCTGGTAGTTCATCAGGATGAACGGCTGCGTGTCGTAGGTCCCCGAGCTGTACGCCCCGCTGCGCTTCCCCCTGTTCTCGTAGACGTCCACCCACCGGCTGTCAAGCCCGTCCTGGACGCGTGACCGGTAGTCGTCCCCCAGCGCTGCGACCGCGTCCAGCACGTGCTCCCGCGCCTCGTCGAACGGCACCTCGGGGCCGTCGCCGGGCGCGATGGGGGCGTACAGGTCCCACATCGCCGGTTCGTCCAGTCCATGCGCCCGCGCCTTCAGCGCCGTGTGCCGCTGAAGCAGGTCCAGCCGGTCCTCCACCGTCTCCACCAGCGTGTCGTACACCGCCGGCGGGATGTTGCTGGCGTGCAGTGCCGCCGCCCGGGCCGAGTCGTACCCGCGCTGCTCCGCGGCGATGACGTGCGCCTTCACCGTCTGCTTCAGCGCGGACGCGAGCACGTGCCGATGGTCCCCAAGCGTGTCGTACAGCGTCGTGTGGACGCGCTCGCGGAAGTCGCGGTCCCGCCGCTGCAGCAGGGTGGTGGCGTTGGACAGCGACAGCGCCACCTCGCCGCCGTCCGGGCCCTCGACCGGTGGGAAGGTCATGTCGGCGTTGGTGAGCATGGAGAAGACATCGTGCCCGCCGATGACCGGGGACAGGTCCGCCAGCAGCGCCTCCTGTTCGGCCGGCAAGGTGTACGGCTTCATCCGCAGCACGTCGTCCAGGTAGTGCTCGTACGGCGCCAGCCCCGGCTCGTCCGCCAGCCAGTCGTCGACCGTGTCCCGGTCCAGCTGCTGGATGGCAGGTCGGATGAAGCTCGCGGCGCTCGACGCCTCGGCGGACAGCGTCTCCGCCCGGTCCCGCATCGCCTGGTACTGCTCGACGCGTGTGTCCTCGTCGCTCCGCATCCGGGCGTACTTCGTCACCATGGCGACATCCCGCATCACCCGGTCCCGCAGCTCCAGCACATCCAGCAGCTCCGCCGCCGATTCAAACGCATCTGTCTCCTGCTCCGCCAGCGCCGCCACCCGGTCCTGCGCCGCCTCGAACGCGTCCTCCCACGCCGCGTCGTCGGCGAAGACGGTGGACAGGTCCCACTTGTATGCGGCGTCGATTTCATCGCGGTCCGGGATGTCGCCCATGCCCCATGGTGGGAGACGCACGGTTTTTATAGCTCCCGCGGCCATCCGTGGGCATGGCAACGGTGACAGGGAGCGCGAGCCGTGCGGTCAGCGACATCCTGACGGCGCAGCTCCCGCAGATGGCAGCGTGGCAGTACGCGATGGTGACCGCGGTGCTCGCCCTCGTGTTCGCGCAGGCGGTCTGGTATTTCCTGACGCGCGTGGTCGGCCGGGCGGTGCGGCGGACGGATACATCGCTTGACGCGACCGTGCTGGAGAACGTGAACAGCCCGCTCCGCGTCACGCTCATCCTGTTCGGCCTGTACATCGCCACCATCCCGCTCGACATCCCGTCCCGGGTCGACTTCTACCTGCGCGGCGGTATGTCGACGGTGCTCATCGTGCTGTGGGCGCGGGCGGTGAAGCGGGTCGGCGCACGGCTCATCAAGGTATCGAGCGAGTCGAAGCGGTTCGACCACGACTTCGGCCCGGTCTTCCGCAACCTGTGGACGTTCCTCGTCGTCCTCACGGCAGTGTTCGCCGTCCTGTCAGCGTGGCAGATCAACATCACACCGCTGCTGGCCTCGGCCGGGATCGCCGGCGTTGCCGTCGGTTTCGCCGCGAAGGACACGGTCGCGAACTTCTTCGGCGGTATCGCCCTCTACTTCGACAACACGTACAAGATCGGGGACTACGTCGTCCTCGGCTCCGGCGAGGAGGGCACCGTCGTCGACATCGGCATCCGCAGCACCACGATGCGGACCCGGGACGACGTCCTCGTCACCGTCCCGAACTCCGTCCTCAACAACTCCCGCATCACCAACCAGTCCGTCCCTCAGCCCAAGAAACGCATCTCCATCCCGGTCAGTGTCGCGTACGGGACCGACGTCGACCGGCTGGAGGAGGCGCTCCTCGACTGCGCCCACGACTGCGACCACGTCGTCGACGACCCGGCCCCGCACACGTTCTTCAAGGGGTTCGGCGACTCCGCGCTCCAGTACGAGCTCCGCGTCTGGGTGGCCGAACCCACGCGCGACATCCGCGCCCAGCACAAGCTCAACCGCGCCATCTACCGTCGGCTCGGCGAGGAGGACCTCGAGATCCAGTTCCCGCAGCGTGACGTGCACATGCGCGACGGTGACGGTCACGGGGCTGCATAGTGAGATAAACGGAGAGAACAGCCGCATCTCGGGGGCCAGATGAAGTTGCAGCGCTTCTCACGCCAGATTCGTGGTCCCGTGCTCGAGCGTGGTGCTTACCGCTCCGCGAGCAGGACGTACGCGTTCCGGAGCGCACCGGTCACGACGAGGAGCGCGGCCACGATATGCAGCACCGACACGAGCTGGTAGAGCGCGGTGGCGGACGGGAGGAACGCAGCCAGCCCGTTCGGCCCGGCCATGATATCGACGCCGGCCGCCACGACGAACAGCATCACACCGGCGGCGACCTCCTCCCACGCCACA
>CAZAFX010000065.1:0-1542 GCA_964484895.1 uncultured archaeon
CGACGAACCGGACCGTCCCGCTGAACGACACAGTCCTCGCCGAGGACAACGCCCGCGACCCGCTCAACGGTGCCCTGCCGCCGAACACCAGCCGCCGTATCGAGCCGGGAGCGGTCACGCTCAACAACGGCGGCGACACCGTCCGGCTCGTCACCCGGCGCTGCAGCCGCGTCGCCACCGCATCGTACGGTGACGCCACCGAGAACCGGTCCATCGGCCGCCGCCCCGAGGGGGCGTGGACGTGGATGGCGCCCACGCCCGGCGCGCCGAACCCGGCCGCCACCGGTACACCGCCCACCGCGGTCGCCGTCAACGAGCTCCTCCCCCGGCCCGCGGACGGCGACGAGTTCGTCGAGCTGCACAACCCGACCGACAGCCGCGTGACGCTCCGGGACGCCCAAATGGTGGACGCCGCCGGCAACCGGCTGCCGCTCCCGGCCGCCATCCCGCCGCACGGCTACCGCACGGCGGAGACGGACGCGGTACTCAACGATGACGGCGACACCGTCCGGCTGCAGCTGGACGACGAGACCGTCGACAGCCTGTCGTACGACGACAGCACGGCCGGCGAGGCGGTCGGCCGCAGCCCGGACGCCGCCGACACCGTTGAACGGCTGCCACCCACCCCAGGCCGACCGAACCCGGTCGTCCGCACCGGGGACGATGATGACGGCGGCGATGGCACCGTCGAAATCACGGAGATTGCTGTCAGCGGACCGCAGGACACATCGATGGATGCGCCTGCGCCGGCTCAGGACGAACAGAACACACCGTTCGTGGCCGTATCGGTCCCGAACACGGCGTTCGCGGGCACGCCGTTCACCATCGATGCCACACTCAACACCTCGGCAGGCCACGACGAGGTGTACGCGTACGCCTACGACGGCAACGAACCGGTCACGGAGGACCGGAACGGGAGCGGTGCGTGGACGGCCGTCCGCCAGCAGGTTGCACAGGGCAGGCAGCAGGTATCGCTCGCACCGGTCGTGGAGCCGAACAGGACCGGCACGTTCCCGGTCGCCGTCCGCCTCGCCGGGAACGACACAGAGACGTGGCGCGACACCGTCACGGTCCGCCCCCGCCCGACCTTCACCGTCAGCCGGACCATCGCGAACGGCACCGCCACCATCAACGCCTCCACCGACTGCCGCAACTGCACGGTCCGCGTACAGGCGCCCAACGGGACGCGCACCGGCAGCAGACCGCAGCAGGTGTCGTTCGACCGCGCCGCCGGCACCTACACCGCGACGCTCGTCCACGACGGCACGGTCATCGCCCGCAAGAACGTCACGGTGCCACCCCGCACGCGGCAGGCGGATGATACGGACCAGGTTGTGGATGCGGCCGAGACGCCGACCGGCGCCGCCACCGCCACCCCGTTCACCCCGCTCGCCCGGCTGTTCGACGCCCTCGCCCGACTGCTCCCGTTCTAGCCGTCCGGGACCAGCGCAGCGAGGTCGGCGTCCGGGTCCGCCAGCGCATCCCGCTCGCCGGACACGTCCACTTTCTCCTTGATAAGCTGCTTGAGCGGGTGCATCCACT
>CAZAFX010000065.1:1552-6146 GCA_964484895.1 uncultured archaeon
CGCCGAGCGACGCCACGTTCACGCCGAAATGGTTGACGGTGTACGTGTCCACGAACTCCAGCGCCTCGTCCCCGTCCCGCGCCATGTTCCGCCCGGCCAGCTCGCCCTGCTCCTGGGCGGTGATCCAGGACCCCCCGAGGTGGCGCTGCTCCAGCACCGGGTCCTCGAACTCCGCCACGTCCCCTGCCGCGTAGATGCGTGGGTCGCTGGTCTGCAGGTGCTCGTCGCAGACGATGCCGGTGTCCGTCTCCAGCCCGGCCGCCGCCGCGAGGTCGGTGTGCCGGACGTGCCCGACGGCCACCCCCACGACGTCGACGGTGTGGGTGTCCTGCCCGGTCTCGATGCGCACCGCCCCGTTCCCGGTGTTCGCCATCGCGTCGGCCTCCTCCCCACACCGCAGGTCGACGCCGTGGCCCCGCATCGCCTCGTGCACGATGGCGGCACCGTCCTGATCGAGCACGGACGGCCACCAGTGCTCCTCCCGGATGAGGTACCGGGTCTCCGTGTCGGTGGCGGCGAAGGCCCCGGCCAGGTCGAAGCCGAGGAGGCCGCCGCCGATGACTGCTGCCGTATCGGCGGCGCCGAGGTCGTCGCGGAGCAGCCGCCCGTGGCCGTCCAGCGTCCACAGGTGGTGGACGTGGTCGACGCCGTCTTCCATCGGTAGCGTCCGTGGCGTCCCGCCGGTCGCGAGCAGCAGCGCGTCGTACCGGTACGTGTCGCCGGTACGGGTTTCGACGTGCTGGGCGTCGCGGTCGATGCCGGTGATTGCGGTGCCGAGGTGGAGGTCGATGCCGTGGTCGGCGTACCAGCTGCGGTCGTTGAGGACCAGCGCGTCGGCGTCGCGGCCGCGGCGGATGAAGTCCCGGAGCCCGATCCGGTCGTAGAACGGCGTCTGTTCCGTGGTGAACACGTCGATGGCGGCGTCGGCGTCGTGTTCCCGGATGGTCGCGGCGGCGGTGTGTCCAGCCACGCCGTCCCCCACGACGACGTACCGGCGGCCTTGCCCGGCCATGCTGCGGTGTGCGGGTCGAAGCTATTTATGCTCGTCCGCCGCATGTAGCGGTGCCGATGGCTGACGCGCGGTGGGTGCGGCCCGGGAAACAGTCGCTGCTGTCAGCCGGACTGCTTCTGTACGTCGTGTTTTACGTGGTGACGGCGGTCGTCGGCGTCAACGCGACCGTGCAGCCTACGTCCGGGTACTATTACGCGCCGCTCAACTACACGGCGTGGGACCCGGACGCGGCGCGGCTGTCGGACGATACCGTCACGCTGGCGGTGAACGTGACGGACGAGCACGACGGCAGCGATGTCGCTGCCGACTTCTACCTCAACGCGAGCTACAACGGGACGGTGACGGCGCCGAGCGGCCGGTGGCACAACCTGTCGGTCGCCGGCATCCCGGACGGGCGGTGGCACTGGTGGGTGAACGCCACGGAGCAGGGTGACGGCGAGTGGAACACGTCGGCGCTGTGGAACTTCACCGTCGACACGATGGCGCCACGCATCACGGTACACGCCCCATCCGGGGCGACAAGCGACACGACGCCGTGGCTGAACGTGACTGCCTCCGATACGGACTGGCGGTACAACCTCGACGGCGCTGGTAATATCTCGTTCGTGCCGAACCGGACGCTCGGCCCGCTGAACGAGGGCGACCACGCGCTCACGGTGTGGGCGGGCGACGCGGCCGGGAACTGGGCCGCCGTGACGGTGACGTTCACCGTCGATACGACGCCGCCGTCCATCGACTGTGACGGCTGTGCGTCCCCGGACCCGGTGAAATCCGGCAGCACCGTCTCCTTCGATCCCACGGTCACCGACGCCACGGCCACCACCGTCGACATCTGCCGGGACGATACGTGCAGCGACCTGTACTGTAGCGGCGACCCGTGCGGTTGGGTGACGCCGGACAACACGGTGGAGACGTACGAGTTCTGGGTGGCAGCGGAGGACGCTGCCGGCAACGCGGACACGGTGGGCCCGTACAACTTCACAACGAAGAAATGGCTGGACGACAGCTGCCAGATCGATGACGACTGCCTCATCGGCCGCTGTGAGAGCGGCCGGTGCAGCATCAACATCATCCCGGCTCCCCAGATTCTCATCCGTTGACCGCTCCGGCGCCTACGTCCAACATATTTATGCCTCCGGCGCCCAGCGCAGGGTGGCATGCCGCTTGATGCGGGGGGACGCCTGGGCAAGGAGTCGCTGCTGTCAGCCGGACTGCTTCTGTACGTCGGGTTCTACGTGGTGACGGCGGTCGTCGGCGTCAACGTCACCGTCCAGCCCGCCTCCGGCTACGGGTACTACTACTACGCACCGCTCAATTTCGCGGTGTGGACGCCGGAGGCGGCACTGTTCTACACGGATGATATCGAGCTGGCGGTGAACGTGACGGATGAACGGGACGGCAGTGACGTGACCGCCAACTTCTACCTCAACGCAAGCTACAACGGTACGGTCACCGCGCCGAGTGGGCGGTGGCATAACCTGTCCGTGGAGGGTGTGCCGGATGGGCGGTGGTACTGGTGGGTGAACGCGACGGAGCAGGGTGACGGGGAGTGGAACACGTCGGCCCTGTGGAACTTCACCGTCGACACGCAGGCGCCCGCGGTGACCCTGCACAGCCCGAGCGGGGCGACGAACGATACGACGCCGTGGCTGAACGTGACGGCGTCGGATACGGACTGGCGGTACAACCTTGATGGCGGCGGCAATGTCTCGTTCGTGCCGAACCGGACGCTCGGCCCGCTGAACGAGGGCGACCACGCGCTCACGGTGTGGGCGGGTGACGCTGTCGGCAACTGGGAGTCGGTCTCGCGTACCTTCGCCGTGGATACGACGCCGCCGTCCATCGACTGTGACGGCTGTGCGTCGCCGGACCCGGTGAAGTCGGGGAACGCCGTCACGTTCACGCCGGACGTGGACGGCACCGGTTCGGCGGTCGCCGCGGTCGATATCTGCCGGGATGACACGTGCAGCGACCTGTACTGCAGCGGCAGCAGCTGCAGCTGGGTGACGCCGGACAACACGGTGGAGACGTACGAGTTCTGGGTGTACGCGGAGGACGCGGCCGGTAACACCCGGACGGTGCACGCCGACGACTACAACTTCACGGTGAAGAAGTGGCTGGACGATTCGTGCCAGCTGGACAGCGACTGCCTCATCGGCACCTGCGAGCAGGGCCAGTGCAGCATCTCCAGCCTCCCGCACCCGCTCATCCGGATCCGGTGACCCCGCCGCTTATTTATACCGGCACGCCGCCTACATGCAGTGATACGCCATGCCACAGACGTTCAAGAACTATGTAGACGGCGACTGGATCGCATCCGAAAGCGGCGAGACCTTCGACAGCGTGGAACCCGCGGACCGCTCCCGGACCCTCGGCACGTTCCAGCGGAGCACGGAAGCTGACGCGGACCGCGCCATCCAGGCCGCGGCCGACGCCCAGGAGGAATGGCAGTCACTGTCCCGCATCGACCGCGCCCAATACCTCCGCAAAGTGTTCCAGATACTCGACGAACGCACCGAGGAACTCGGCGAACTCGTCTCCCGCGAATGCGGGAAGGAGCTGTCCGAGGGCAAGGCGGACGTGGTCGAGGCCTCCCACATGGCCCGGTACGCGTTCGGCAACGCCCGGCAGCCGTCCGGCGAGATCGTCGACAGCGAGATCCCGGCGAAGGACTCGTACGTCCACCGCAAGCCGGTCGGCGTCGTCACCTCCATCACGCCGTGGAACTTCCCGGTCGCCATCCCGATGTGGCACATCGCCATCACGCTGGTCGAGGGCAACACCATGGTCTTCAAGCCGGCGGAGCAGACCCCGAAATGCGGCGTCAAGCTAATCGAGGCCTTCGACGAGGCCGGCCTCCCCGACGGCGTCCTCAACATGATCACCGGCTACGGCGAGGACGCCGGCGCCCCCCTCGTCGACCACCCGGACGTCGACTCCGTCCTCTTTACGGGGTCGTGCGCGGTCGGCGAACAGATCCAGGAGATCACCGCCCGCGAGGGGAAGTACACCGCCTGCGAGATGGGTGGGAAGAACGCGGTCATCGTCACGGAGGACGCGGACATGGACACCGCCGTCCACAGCGCCATCATGTCGGCGTACAAGACCACCGGCCAGCGCTGCGTCTCCGCGGCACGCATCCTGCTCCACGAGGACGTCGTGGACGCGTTCCAGGACCGGTTCGTGGACGCGGCCAAGAAGATCACCTACGGCCACCCGGTCGACGACGATGTCTTCATGGGCCCGCTCGTCGACGAGCAGCAGCGGGAGAAGACTGCCAAGTGGAACCAGGCCGTCCGCGACCTCGACGCCGCCGAGGTCTTGGTGGACCGGGAGGACGAGCCGGAGCAGGGCGGCCGGTTCGTCGGCCCGTTCGCCTACCGCATGGACTACGACCCGAACGCGACGGTGCTGCACGAGGAAGTCTTCGGCCCCCACGCCGCCATCGTCCCGTACAGCGACTTCGACGAGGCCCTGGAGATTCACAACAGCGTGGAGTACGGCCCCGCCGGCGCCATCGTCTCGGAGGACTACCGCAAGCAGCGCCGCTACCGGAACGAGGCCGAGGTCGGCCTCGCCTAC
>CAZAFX010000066.1:0-4092 GCA_964484895.1 uncultured archaeon
GATGTTCCTCGCCGAGGGCGTTCACGGCGGGTCGTTCAAGCAGACGACGACCGCGGCGGAGTCTCTCGCCCAGCAGCTGCCGGGTGCCGCGGACTACGGCGTGCAGGTGGTGCGCCGGAGCACCGGCGGCGGCGCCATGTTCTGTGAGCCCGGCACCGTCATCACCTACTCCCTGTCCCTGCCCGAGGAGATGACAACGCGGGACATCCAGGAGTCCTACCGCGCCCTCGAGGACTGGACGCTCGACGCGATGGCAGAGATCGGCGTCGAGGCGGCGCACAAGCCGGTGAACGACATCGTCCACCCGGACGGCGGGAAGATCGGCGGGAGCGCACAGGCACGGCGCGACGGCACCGTCCTCCACCACACGATGCTGGCGTACGACCTCGACATCGAGAAGATGCTCAAGGTGCTGAAGATCGGGGAGGAGAAGATCAGCGACAAGGCCATCCAGTCCGCCGCCAAGCGCGTCGCACCCATCAGCAGCCAGGTTGACGTGCCCCGCGGCGAGGTCATCGACGCCATGACGAACGCCTTTGCCCAGGGCCGCCACCTCTCCGACGGCACGGTCTCGGCCGCGGAACAGGACCGCGCCGCGGCACTGGTCGAGGAGAAGTACGGGACCGACGACTGGCTGTACCGCGTCGACCGCGAGATCGAAGGGTTCGACGTGTGACATGCAGCGCTGCCGGCACTACTCCTGCCTGACGGTCAGGCTGTCGCCGGCGATGGTCTGGGTCGGGTACGGCATGTCGATACCCCGCTCGTCGAACTGCTCCTTGACCTGCTTGAGGATGCGCTCCTTAACCTGCATGAACTTGGCGCGGCGCGGCTTGTTCACCCAGTAGAGCAGCTTCAGGTCGACCGTGGATTCCCCAAGGTTAACGAGCCGGACCGTCGGCTCCGGGTCCTGCGCCACGCCGGGCGCCTCCGTGGCGATATCGTCCAGCACCTGCTTCGCCTCCTCGATATCGTCGTCGTACCCGATGCCGACCGTCATCGTCACCCGGAGCTGCTCGTTCGCCACCGGGTTCTTGACGACGGCGTTCGCAATCCGGTCGTTCGGCACGGTCAGCAGCTCGTTGTTGAACGTCTCGATCTTCGTCGTGCGCAGCGTGATATCCTCGACGGTCCCCTCGAACTCCTCGAACTCCACCCAGTCCCCGATCTGGAACGGCTTGTCCACGAAGATGAACACGCCCGAGATGAAGGCGGACAGCGTATCCTGCATCGCGAACCCGAGCGCGAACGTGCCCGCCGCCGCGATGGCCGAGAACGCGGTCAGCGTCCGCCCGTACCCCGCGCCGCTCAGCGCCGTGAGCACGCCCAGCACGACCGTCAGGTAGAACGCGGCGCGACCGACCGGCTTCGCGATGTGCTCGCTCCGCTGGCGGCCGACGCGGGCGGCGAACGGCTTGACCACGACGCGGCCGACCACATAGAACGCCACGAAGATTGCAAGCGCCGCGACCGGCTGCTCCGCCCACACCGGAAGCACCGCGAGGTACGCCGTCACGTCCATGGTCATCCACGCTCGCCGCGGCCTTAAACCCGTTTCGCCAGGTCAGTTGTCGCGGCACTTGTCCCAGATCTTGGTGTCGATGCGGCGGTAGAGCAGGTCCGTCTCGTTCCGGCCCTGGAAGACCTGGTCGGCCTTCGACTGCTCCGGGCCGCCCGGCATCTCAGGCCCGCCCCCGGGAGACCGATACCGGGCCGGCGCCGGTCGCCGCCACCCGGGTCACCCCCCGCATCAGTAGTACTGGCGGACCCGTGGATTAAAAACCTTGCGGCCGCCCCCGTTTCGTAATACGACATCATATATGTGGCGTATAAACATTTTTTCTATGTATATATGACATCAAATATGGGAGGCCGGTATCAGCGGTCCGCACGGCCGGCAGCAGGGTGGAGGATTTAAATTGGAGCGGCGCGGATGCATGTGGTATGCCCAGCATCGACGAGGAGGTCGAGGTCGAGGTGCTTGTGGTCGGGGCCGGCGGGGCGGGCGTCCGGACCGCGATCGAGCTCGATGACCGCGGCGTGGAGGACCAGCTGATCATCGGCAAACGGGAGCACGGGGACGCGCACACGACGTGGGCGGCCGGTGGTATCAACGCGGCGCTCGGCAGCCTCGACGAGGAGGACCGGTGGGACATCCACGCGGCGGACACGCTGAAGGAGGGGCACTATATCAACCAGCCCGAGGCGGTGGAGATGCTGTGCAAGAACGTCCCGGAGCGGGTGCTCGAGCTGCAGGAATGGGGCTGCGAGTTCAACGAGACCGATGACGGCAAGATCAACCAGCGGTACTTCGGTGCGCAGGCCTACCGGCGGACCTGCTTTGTCGGCGACCGGACGGGCGAGGCCATCCTCGAGACGCTGGTCGAGGAGGCGAAGCGGCGGGACATCCCGTACCGGGACTGGGTGTACGTGACGAAGCTGCTCGCCGACCAGGGGAAGGTCTCCGGGGCGGTCGCGTACGACATGGAGTCCGGCGACTACATCCTGTTCAGGGCGAAGGCCGTCGTGCTGGCGGCCGGCGGCTACTCGGAGATATACAAGCGGTCGAGTTCCCGGGAGGACGAGAACACGGCGGACGGCCCGGCGCTTGCGTTCGACGCCGGTGTGCCGCTGCGGGATATGGAGATGGTGCAGTTCCACCCGACCGGGATGGTGAAGCCCGCGGACGGGCGGGGCCGGCTCGTCACCGAGGCGGTGCGCGGCGAGGGCGGGAAGCTGTTCAACAGCGAGGGAGAGCGGTTCATGGAGCGGTACAGCCCGGAGCAGATGGAGCTGGACGCCCGGGACGTCGTCGCGCGGGCCAACTGGCGGGAAATCCACGCCGGGCGCGGCACCGAGGACGGCGGCGTCCTGCTGGATATCTCCCACAAGTCCGAGGCGTTCATCAAGGAGCGGCTGCCGAAGATGTACGAGCAGTTCAAGAAACACGGCGTCGACATCACCGAGGAGCCGATGGAGGTCGCGCCCACCTCGCACTACAGCATGGGCGGCGTGGTCGTCGACTTCGAGACCGGGCAGACCGATGTCGAGGGCCTGTTCGCTGTCGGGGAGGTCACCTCCGGGCTGCACGGCGGCAACCGGCTCGGCGGTAACTCGCTGGCCGAGATCGTGACGTTCGGCACCATCTTCGGCGGCCATATCGCCGAGTACCTCGGTGACGCGGCGCGGGAGCCGGTGTCGGAGGAGGCCGTCGACGAGCACCTCGCGGAGCTGGAGGGCCTAGCGGAAAGCGATGGCGAGCACGCGCCGCAGGACATCATCGAGGAGCTGCGCGAGGTGATGTGGGAGCACGCCGGCGTGCTGCGGACGGGGCAGCGGATCGAGGCCGGGCTGGAGAAGCTGGCTGATGTCAAGGAGAAGGCCGACGACCTCGACGTGGGGCCGGTCGACTCCCGGAGCTTCGAGTACGCGAACAACCTCCGGTTCATGCTGCCCGTGGCGGAGGCCGTGCTGCGGTCCGCCTTGCAGCGGGAGGAGAGCCGCGCGGCGCACTACCGGGAGGACTTCGAGGAGGAGGACCCCGGCTGGGAGCGGAACATCCTCGTCGCACCTGCCGATGACGGCGGCATGACGCTGTACACCGAGGACGTCCCGCCGGTGCCGCGGGCGGTCCAGCGCGCCATCGACGAGGAGCACGAGCTGGACTACCACCACCTCGAGTGACGGTCACTCTGCGAGGAACTGTGTCTTCCAGGGCGGGAGCGGGTCGGATGGCTGCGGGTCGATGCGGTCGACCGTGCGATCCGTCAGCCGGACCGTGACCGGTTCGTCCACCGCGGGGGCGTACGGCGGGCGGAGGTCGGAGAAGAGGAGGGCATTCGCCTTGTGGTCCGTGTCCGTCACCGTGACCGTGATCTCCGCGTCCTCGCTGTAGACCGTGCCGTCCGGCAGGTCCGGGGGCGTGTCGACGTTGTTGAGTGCGACGCCGATGCCGGCGTCGAAGCTGTCGCCAGTGATCGCCTCGTAGTAGGCGGTGGAGCCGAACGGGGTGGCGATGACGAGGCCGTCCGCCTGGACGTGGTGGGTTTCGTCCCAATCCTGTGCGGGGTCGGTGATGTGGAGGTCGAAGGC
>CAZAFX010000066.1:4102-6058 GCA_964484895.1 uncultured archaeon
GGTCCGGTTGCGGCTGCTGTGGCAGACCTCGCGGTGGAGCGTTATCTCGTTCAGCGCCGAGAAGTCGTCCCAGAGCTCGTCACCGGCTGCATCGAACGCCGACAGCTTGCGGTGGGTGCGGACCGCGTATTCCCCGTCGTCAAGGGCGTGGAGGGCGTCCCGGAACGCAGACGGTTCCACGGTGCAGCGGCGGCCCTTGGAGTCGCCGTACCGGACGGGGAGGACGGCCGGGTCGCCGTACCGTTCGGCGTTGTAGAGGATGGCGCCGTCACCGCCGACGGAGATGATGGTGGCGTCCTGCGGGTCGTCCGCGAGGCTGTAGCCGGCGTCGGCGACCGCCCACTCGTAGACCTGCTTGACGAGCGGGTCCTCGGCCTCGACGTGGTACGGCTCCATCACGGCACCTCGGTGATGCGCTTCTCCGCGACGATGACCGCGTTTGTCGGCGGGTAGTCCGTCCGTGCGAGCCCGTCGCCGGCGTCCGCATACAGTGCAGCGGTGCCGTCGAACCTGTTATCCCGGATCCAGTCGCTGGTGTAGGCGTTGGCGTGGACGATGTCGAAGCACGCCGCCTCGAGTGCGGCGACGTGGTCGTCGACGGTCCAGTGGGTGAACGACTCCTGCATCTCGCTGTCCCAGTTGTCCGTGTAGTCCTTGGTGAGCAGGTACTCGGCGGCGTCACGGCGCGCCATCCGGTACAGCATGCGGCCGTCGTGGCAGGTGTGATCCTGCTTGCCGGCGACGTCGCGGCCCGTGACATCGCGGTTGAACCGGTGGAACCGGGCGCGGGTGGACAGACCGTCGAGGTGTGCGGTCCGCTCGTCCGGGTCGTCGAACACGGCGTAGATGTCGTCGTTGCTGCCGTCGTCGGCGTCCAGCCAGAGGTGGATGTCCTCGTCCGGGCTGTTCGGGGCGATGACGTCGCGGATGATGAACCGGCCGCCCTGCTCCAGCTCCGCGCATTTCGCCCGGTAGTAGTCGACGAGTTCCTCGTCGCCGTCGCCGTACGACCACAGTTCGTGCGTGGTCGAGGACGAGATGATGGTGTCCGCGCGGCCGAACCGCGGGACCGCCCGGGTCATGTCGTGCTGCTCCAGTCCGATGACCGCGTCCTGGTGGCCCTGCAGGCGGATGCGGTGCTCTGCACGGTCCAGCATCTCGCCGGAGAGGTCGACGCCGACGAGGGCGGAGTCCGGATGGTCCTCGGCGATGCGGCAGAGGAGGGCGCCGTCGCCGCAGCCGTCGTCCACGATGAGGCCCGGGCGGAGGAACCGTTCGATATCCTGGTACTTGGCCTCGACGACCGGGTCGTCGCTCATCAGCTCCGTGTAGACATCGTAGTCCCGGTCGTCCGCGTCGAGCTCCATCGCCCCCACGGCGTCATCGTTAATACAGTAACATATAAACAGTGCCGGGTATGCACCAGACCGGTCAGAGCTCCTGCATGAGCGGTTCGAACCAGATGTCCTCGTCGAGGGTGCGGCGGACGTCGGCGGGGACGAGGTGGCGCCACGGGTCGCCGGCCGCGGCGCGGTCCCGGATGCGCGTGCCGCTGTACGTGTCGCGGTCGAGCATGTCGTCCTCGTCGTACCGGTCGACGGCGTAGCCGGCGTCGCGGAAGCAGCGGGCGGTGTCCGGGTTGCCCGTCACCGCCGTCACGTCGTCCGGGACGTACTGCTGGACCGCGTCCATCCACGCGGCGTCGTCGCCGCGGTCCTCGATGCCGAACACTGTGGCGTCCGGGTACCGCTCGCTGAGGATGCTCTCACGCTCCTGGAACGTCAGCGGGTCGTGGAACGTGCGTTCGTCGCCGGCGATGCCGATACCGATATACCGGTCGTCGTGGTCGTGGGCAGCGCGGGCGAGGAGATAGGCGTGGCCGGCGTGGAACGGCTGGAACCGGCCGATGACCGCGGCGTCGCCCATACCTCATCTGTCTGCGCGCAGGGTTTTCAA
>CAZAFX010000067.1:0-5936 GCA_964484895.1 uncultured archaeon
CCGGCTCCCAGTCAAGCCGTATCCGCGTCTCCGGGCCGACGCGCACCGCCTCGTGCTCCCCGTCCGGCGTGAGTGCATCCACGTCGAACGCTGCCATGAAGCTCTGTTCGGGGATGTCCTGACCGGAGGGATAGATATATCGGTCGGTGTCGGTGACGAACCGGCCGAGCAGGTGGGACGCAAGGTAGTCCTGGACCGCCTCCTGGTAGGCGTCGACCGCCTCCTGCGATGCAAGGACGCCGTCGCCGGCCGCGCCCTTGTCCCGGTCGTCGAGCGGGCCGCCTTCGTCCAGCGCGACCGTGATCTCGTCGGCGACCGGTACCTCATCGATGGCGACCGGGTCGAGCGCAACGACCGCGTTGACCCCGCCGCGCAGTGAATGGCGGGTGTCGCTGTCGGCGTACAGGGCGCCCGGCTCCACGCTGTCGTGCGCTGCCACGTCGGCGACCGTGCTGTATCCAGGCCACCCGATGGCGACGGGGCTCTCCTCGTCCATGGCCCCGGCATCGTATATCTCCTCGACGGTCTCGGGTGCGGCGTAGACCGTCTTCGGCGTCGCATCCTGTATCCCGGCGGATTCTGCCGTCTTCAGCACGTACTCCATGGCCCGCTCCTCCAGGGACTCCTCCGGCATGGCCCGATGTCACCACCGGAACGATATAAAAATTGGCGCGGCCCCTATCGGCGGTTGAACGGACGTATAGTTCTCAGAGTCACCGCTCAGCGGCCGTATGCCCGTCGAGCATCTCCTCCAGGGCGTCCTGGACGTGGCCGTTGGATGCCACGATCTCCAGGTAGCCGTCCCGGACCGCGTCCTGCACGCGCACGGTGCCGCCTGCTTCCTCGACGATGAGGCGGCCGGCGGCGATGTCCCAGTCCCTGATGGTGACAAGGACGTTGGCGTCGGCGACGCCCTCCGCCACGTAGCAGCACTGGAGGGCGGCGCTGCCGATGCGGCGGAACGACGAGGGCTGCCGCAGCAGGTCGCGGAGGAACGCGTTCTCGACCTCCCTGGTCGGTTCGTGCCGGTCGCTGAGCCGGGTGATGACGAGGGCGTCCCGGAGCGCGTCAACGTCCGACACCTGCAGCGGCTGACCGTTCCGGGCGGCGTCCTGTCCGGCGACCGCGGTGTACGTGTGGTCGTGGACCGGATTGTGGACGACGCCGACGACCGGGTCGCCGTCGACGCGAAGTGCGATGGAGGTGCAGTAGTGGGGGAAGCCGTGGACGAAGTTGGTGGTGCCATCGATGGGGACGACGACCCAGACCCGGTCGCCGTCCTGGTTTGTGGTCTCCTCCTCGGTCAGGAGGCCGTCCGCCGGGAACGCGTCCCGGATGGTGTCGACGACGACCTCCTCGCAGGCGTGGTCGGCCTCCGTGACCATGTCGGTGTACGTGGACTTGCGGTCGATGGTGAACCCGTCCCGCCGGTGCTGCTGCATGGTCTCCCCGGCGCGGCGTGCGGCCTGTTTCGCCACCGCCAGTTCCTCCGCGAACTCTTGCCGCGGCATCCGTTCATCCGCCCCCTGCGGCCGCCTCGTATGCGGCCGCGGCGTCAAGCACCGTCTGCTCGTCCCAGTGGTCCCCGATGAGGTGGAGACCGACCGGCATGTCGTCGACCATGCCGCAGGGCACAGAGGCGTGGGGCATGCCGGCGAGGTTGGGACCGACCGTCAGCGTGTCCATGGCGTACACCTCGGCCGGCGCCAGATCGGCGGCCGAATCGAACGTCGGGGCTGGGATGGGCATGGCCGGTGCCGCCAGCAGGTCGTAGTCGGCGAAGGCGTCCCGGAAGGCGTCGATGACGCGGCGGCGGACCTTCGCCGCCTTGAGGTAGTACCGGTCCCGGTATCCGGCCTGCCGGGCGTACGTGCCCAGCATGATGCGGCGCTTCACCTCGTCACCGAAGTAGTCCGTCCGGATCGCGCTGAAGTAGTCGTCGAACTGGCGGCCGGCGGGGTCGTCCTCGGCCCCGTACCGCATACCGCAGTACCGGGCGAGGTTCGTGGACGCCTCCGCGACCGCGATGATATAGTACGCAGGGACCGTGTACTCCTTCGCCAGCTCCGGCACGTCCACCGGCTCCACCGTCGCGCCCGCGTCCGCAAGCGTGTCGACGGCGTCCCGCACCGTTGACCGGACCGCATCGTCCACGCCGTCGAACCGGAGGTACTGGTCAGGAAGGCCGATGCGGAGGCCGTCCACGTCCGGGGTCAGGTCGTCGTGGAACGCGGCGGGACGGTCGACCGTGGTCTCGTCCCGGTCGTCCGCGCCGGCGATGATGTCGAGGCCGAGCGCGGTGCCGCCCACCGTGTCAGCCATGACCCCGATCTTGTCCAGCGAGTTGCCGTAGTCGATGAGCCCGTACCGGGAGACGCGGCCGTACGTCGGCGTGATACCGACGACGCCGCAGAACGCCGCAGGGGCGGAGATGGAGCCGCCGGTGGACTCGGCAAGCGCGATGTGTGGTACGTCGAGGGCAGCGGTGGCGGCCGCGGCGCCGCCGCTGCTGCCGCCGACCACGCGGTCAGGGTCGTGCGGGTTGCGGGGGGCCTCGTACGCGGAGTTGGTGCAGAACGTGCCGAACCCGAACTCGTCCATGTTGGTCTTGCCGACGACCGTGCCGCCCGCGGCGCGGACGCGCTGTACGGCGGTGGCGTCGAAGGGCGGGCGGTACCCGTCCAGCATCTTCGATCCGGCGGTGGTCGGCATGTCGCGTGTGCATATCTGGTCCTTGACAGAGACCGGGAGGCCGTTGAGGCGGCCGTCACCGTCCGGGGACAGGTCGTCGCTGATGGTGCGGAACGCGTCCGTCTTCTCCTGGGCGGCGTCGAGGGCGGCCCGGAGGTCGTCGGGGTCGAGCGGGCTGCCGTCAGCGACGTGGTCGGGAGCAGTGGACACGGCTATCACGTGGCCTGCGGCCCCCTGAAGTAGCCGTCCTCCGTGTTGTCCGTGTTCTGCAGCGCCTCGTCGCGCGACAGGCAGTCGTCCGTGGTGTCGTCGCGTGGCTCGGTGTCCAGATCGACGGGGTGGAACGCCGGGTCGACGTCCTCGGTGTCGATGTCGTCGAGGCTCTCGAAGCTCTCCAGGATGTCCGCGAGGTCGTCGCGGAGCGCGTCCGTCTCGTCCTCGGTCAGTTCGAGGCGGGCGCTGGCGGCGACCTGCTCGACCTCCTCCCGGTCAATCATGGCGGCGGCTGGGCGGAGAAGCATTAAATGTGTTCCCGCAGCCGGGCGGTGCAACGCTTTTATGTCTTCCACGGAAGAGGGTGCGCATGGCGGACGTGACCATCGGGCTGGAGACGCACGTGCAGCTCGATACCGCGACGAAGCTGTTCTGCGCCTGCCGGAACGAGGCGGGAGCGGAGCCGAACACGCGGACCTGCCCCACGTGCCTCGGGCTGCCGGGGGCGAAACCGCGGACGAACGCCGCCGCCGTCGAGGCGGCGCTGCAGGCCGGCCTGGCCCTGGACTGTGATATCGCGGACGAGGCCGTGTTCGCACGGAAGACGTATTTCTATCCGGACATGAGCAAGAACTTCCAGATCACGCAGTACGAGCAGCCGCTCGCGTCCGGCGGGACCGTGACGGTGGACGGCCGCGACGTGGGCATCCGCCGGGTGCACATCGAGGAGGACCCGGCACGGCTGGAGCACCGTGGCGACGCGGAGACGGCGCTGGTCGACTACACCCGGGCGGGCACGCCGCTGATCGAGGTGGTGACCGAGCCCGACTTCACCGCGCCGAAGCAGGCGCGGCAGTTCCTGCAGACGCTGACACGCATCATGGAGTATCTCGGTGTGTACGACCCGGAGGCCGGGTCGGTGCGGACCGATGCCAACGTGTCGGTAGACGGCGGGAACCGGGTGGAGGTGAAGAACATCACCGGGACGCGAGCCGTCGCGGACGCGCTGCAGTACGAGGTGGAGCGGCAGCAGCAGATGCAGGACCGCGGCGAGTCGGTGGCGCGGGAGACGCGGCAGTGGCTCGCCGACCAGGAGCGGACCCGGTCGGCGCGGTCGAAGGAGACCGAAGCGGACTACGGCTATATCCGGGACCCGGACCTCGTCTCCGTGGCGGTGCCGGACGAGCAGGTGGCCGCGGCACGGGAGTCGCTGCCGGAGCTGCCGGATGCGAAGCGGACGCGGTTCCGGGACGAGTACGGTGTCGGGGCGGAGCTTGCGGACGCCCTCGTCACCGACCCGGAGATGGCAGACGCGTTCGAGGCGGCGGCCGACGCGGTGGGCGCCGACCTCGCGGCATCGTGGTTCTCCGGCCCGATCAAGAAGACGCTGAACTACCACGACATGTCGTACAGCGCGTCGCCGCTGCGGGCGGAGTGGCTGGTCATGGTGCTGGAGAAGCTGCGGGACGGCGATATCGCCGACCAGGCGGCGGAAACGGTGATCCAGGAACTGATGGAGGCGCCGCGTGCCCCCGAGGAGATCATCGCGGAGGAGGGACTGGAGAAGGCGGGCGGTGACGCACTTGCGGCATGGGTGGAGGAGGCTGTCGCGGACAACCCGGATGCGGTGGCGGACTACGAGCAGGGTGACGATGAGGCGATCAACTTCCTCGTCGGGCAGGTGATGCAGAAGAGCGGTGGGAGCGCCGATCCGAAGGAGGCGCGCGAGGCGCTGCAGGAGCGGCTTGATTGATCACTCGTCGGTCTGGAGGGCGCGCTGCCAGACGGCGTCCATGTCCCGTGGCTCGACGACGCCGTCGTGCTTGCGGACGACCGCGCCGTCGTCGAAGACGCGGGTGGTGCCGGTGGTGGAGCTTGTCGTGATCGCGACGATGTCACCGTACGGGGAGTCCTGCCACGGCCGGTACGGCCGCGGGTCGTCGAGCTCCGGGAACTGCTCCTGGAGGTACGGGGTCTCCGGGGTGTAGCTGTCGGGGATGTCGACGGCGGAGATGTTGAGGGCGGCGCGGGTCTTGGTTCCCCATCCCTCCTCGTATGCCTCCTCGACGGCGACGTCCGGCGTGAGTTCGACGGTGTGGTCGTAGACGGTGCCGTCGCCCTCGATAAGGAGTGCGCCGTCCGTGTACGCGTCCACCTTGGTGAACAGCGTCTCCATGGGGCGGTCGTCGTCCAGCGTCACCGCCGACAGGTCTGCGGGGTGGTCGAGCGCCCATGGCAGCCGGTCCATCCGGTCGTAGTAGTCGTCGACGTAGGATGCCGTCCGGTGCGGAGTGACCACGGAGAACGGACCGGGGCCGCGCTCTGTAGCTCCGTCGTATCGGTCCTCGTGCGCGTCACGCACCGTCAGGTGGACCGCCTCGACGGTCCGTACCAGTGCCTCGGGGTGCCAGAAGGTGCGCGACATCACGTACAGGGCACGGGAGTCGACGCTAAAAAGGGTGCCGGCGTCACGCGAAAATCTCTCCGGGGTAGCCGTCCTCGAGGAGGAAGTCCTTCTGCATCCCGATCTTGCCCTCGCGGATGTCGTGGATGGCGTCTTGGAAGTGCTGGGCAGTGACCGTGACGTCCGTCGGGTCGTCCGCCGCGACGAGTGCGGTGATGGCGGCCTGCTTGCAGACCTGTGCGATGTCGCGGCCGGTATCATCCTCCTCCAGGTGCGTGGCGAGGACGCCGAAGTCCACATCGTCGGCGAGCGGGAGGCGGCGGCTGTGGATCTTGAAGATGTCCTCCCGTGCCCCGTCGTCCGGGACCGGGACCTCGAGCGCGGAGCACCGGTTGATGACCGCCGGGTCGAGGACGGACGGCTTGTTGGTGGCGAAGATGGAGACGACGTGCTGGTCACCCTCCTCGCGGTCCAGCCCGTCCAGCTCCGAGAGGAGCTGGGACATGGTCCGCTCGACCTCTTCGCCGCCGTGCCGCCGGTTCTCGTCCCGGGACTTGGCGATGGCGTCGATCTCGTCGATGAACACGATGGCCGGCGCGTTCGACTGCGCGTCCTCGAACACCTCGCG
>CAZAFX010000068.1:0-2663 GCA_964484895.1 uncultured archaeon
GCCGATAATCTGTGCCAGGGGTTCGCGCTTGCCCTGCCCTGGCCGGCCGTTCTCCAGAAAATCCAGTACGATACCGTGCTCATCCTTCATCTCGGAGACCCCCGCTAGTTGTTCTCAACGGAGTCAGTAAACTGGACGATGCGGTCGATATCGCCGTCCTCCAGCTTGATGCGCTCCTTTGAGAACAGCGTCCGGACCTCCGGCTCCGTCCGCGGCAGGACCTCCAGCAGCTTGATCATCTGGTCCTCCCGCAGCAGGTCGAGGTCCGCCAGCTCGTCCAGCAGTTCGTCGACCGTCTCCTCGTCCTGGACCGGCACGTGCTTCCGCAGGTACTCCAGCGCGCGACGCTGTCGCTCGTTGAGCTCCTCGTCGTCACGCTGCTTCAGGTGGTTTAGGACCTGCGTGGATGTAATCGTCTCCTCAGATAGTATTTCCATCGATGATCACCCATTCAGTGCGCGGCCTCGAGGTGTGCCGGGTAGACTGCGAACTCCTTCTGCTTTCCGCCGTCCGGCAGGCGCACGACATAGCTGCGACCGCGCCGGCCGACGACCGTCGCGACCTCGCCGTGGAACCGTGGATGGGGCATACCCTGGTGGATGGCGGGGTCGATGTCGAGCACGACCTGGTCGCCGTCCTCGAACTCGTGCAGGTGGGCGCGGATGGATCCTTCCTCGCGGCCGCCCTTGGTCAGCTTCTTCCGCGTCTTCCGCCGCGTCCCCTTGCTCTTCTGCGCCATACGTGCACCTCACTCCGTGTATACACCACCAATATTTAAAAGCACATCCGTCGCCATCCCGGCGCGGGGAACATCCGTATCGCCGTGCTGGCCTGCTTATCAGTAGTCGAATGCGATGACGTCCAGCCCCTCGCATGCCGCGCCGACACCGAGCAGGCCGGCCACGCTGGGTGCGGTGCGGTCGCCGTCCCCGGAAATCAGTTCCTTGATGTAGGTGCCCGCGGCGGCCGTCACCTCCAGCTCGATGTGGGTGTCGTCCAGGCGCTCCCACGAGACATCGGACACCTCGCGCTCCCGGACCTTGTCGGCGCGGCGGTGTGCCACGCGGCTCGGCGTCTCCTGCTGGACGGTGCCGACGAGCTCCTGCAGCGTGTCCAGCGCATCCTTCTCCACGGGCTCGTCGAGCGCGATGCGGGCGCGGTAGGTCTTTGCGGCGCGGCGGCTCTTCACGCGCTCCACCATGTCCTTCTCGGTGAACGTGAGGTCGAACACCTCGATTTTCTCGCCGTGTTCCTCATTGATCTCCTCCTGCAGCTGCTGCAGGTCCAGGTCACGGACGAGCGGCTCCTTGACCTCTAGCACGAACTCCCGTTTCCCGAGGCATCGGGCGTCAACGTCCTCGCGGCCGGCACCGTGGAACGTCGCCTCGACGGCGTTCGTCTCCCGCTTGACCGGTCCTGAGATAAGCTCCTCCACGCTCTCCTGGTACTGTTTCCCCGTCCAGTCGCAGTCCTCGCAGCCGCTGCCGCGGCATTCGCCGCACGGCCACTTCGTCTGCGGGATGCCGCGGGCGTACTTGCTGTAGTATCCGTGGATGAGCAGCGAGTTCACCTGGAGCTCCACGCGGTCCTTCCCGATGTCCAGCACCGGGTTCACGTCCGGGCGCTGTGTGTCGAACGTCGTCCCGGTCTCCTCGCCCACACGCTTGCCAATCAGCCGGTTGATCTCCCCCTTGATGGGCTCCACCCAGTCCCGGCCGTGCTCCTCCCACAGCGCCTCCTCCGCGGCAGACACGTCCGCGGGGACCCGGCACCCCATGAGATACGTGTCGAACTCGTACCGGTCCAGCGCGTTGCGCACTCGTTCCACGTAGTGGTCCAGCTCCGCGAACAGGCCGTTGCAGATGTCGCATGTATCGCGCCGCGGCTCCTCGTCCGGTATATGCTCCTCCGCGAACGATTCCTCGGCGAGGCCCTGTTCATCCGCACGGTGTGCGCGGACGATGAGGCCTCGCTCCCAGTTCTCCAGCCCGTGGCCGAGGCGGGCGAACTGGCGGCCGAGGCAGTGGTCGCACAGGTCGTACGCGTCAAGCAGTGCGGCGGCCTTCTCCTGCGGCTCCATATACTCCGTCTCCGGCCGCAGATTTTAAAGGGGTGCGCCCGCGGCCTGCCGCGCGGCAGGTCAGGTACGGTATCCGAGCGCCTCGAGCCGCTGCTTCACGTCCTCGTCGTCGCGGCTGGCGATTGCGGCATCCGTCGTCTCCTCCGCGGTCCACACGTCCTTCCGCTCCCCGGACTCGAACTCCAGCCAGGGCACCGCTGTCAGTTCGGCATCCTTCAGGTACGCCGGGTGGCCGTAGATGCGGTGGGGGAGGTAAGGGATGACGCGTTTCCCGAACAGGTTCCCATGGTCCGCGGTGATGACTGTCTTCCCCTGCAGTTCCCCAGCGAGGCGTTCCACATGGGGGAGCGCCACCTGGAGGTTCTCCTCGTACGCCGCCCGCACCTCCTCGACATCGAGCCTGCCGGCCAGGACCTTCTCCCAGATATGGCCGTCCTCCCGCTTGTCGCTCCAGTTGAAGGTGGCGCCGCCAAGCTGCTTCCCCTTCTCACCGATGAACGGGAAGTGCGGCTGCATGAAGTGAGCGACAAGCCGCTTGTGCGGGTACTCCCTGTATGCCTCGATGGCCTTCTCGGCGACGACG
>CAZAFX010000068.1:2673-5828 GCA_964484895.1 uncultured archaeon
TGCGCTGCGGCGATTGCCCGGTCCGCGACATCCTCCGGGCGGACCGTGCTGTCCTCCTCGCTCCAGCAGTCCTTCCACAGGTGCTCGATGTGGGCGAACTCCCCACCGAACCGCGATACCATGGGGCTCGATGTCAGATAGACCGTGTCCCGGTGGGTGCCAGCGAAGTTCTTCCGCACAAACTCGATGGTGTGGCTCGCGTTCGAGTTGACGCGCTTCACCTCCTGTTCGAACGGACTGTGCCGCTTGAAGGTGTCGTACCGGCACCCGTCGAGCACGATGAGGTTGTCCCAGTCCTGCTCATTGAACGCCACACTCTCGTAGTCCTGGGACGACAGGGCAGCAGCGATATGGTCGCCGACAATCTGCCGGATGACCACGCGCTTCGGGAAATCGCTGGGAAGGAAGTTGTACCCTTGCTTCAGGAGCGCGGCGAGCCGCCTCATCGACACCCCCTCACTGCGGCACCGGTCGCTGCGTCACCCTGCCGTCGCCCCATGACTGTGCACAGCTTGCACCCCGCATTTATAGCTGTTGGCCTCTCTCCTGCCCCGGACGGCCAGGTGGGTGCCGGCCACAGCCACATTTAAATAGCGTACCGGGAAGGTGGTGAACGATGCGGAAACAGCAGATGAAGGTTATCGCCGGGTTCGTGGCTGCTGCAGCGATACTGGGCATCTTCACGTGGCAGGTGGGCTGGAAGGATATCCTTGCGGCGGTCTCTGGAGCGGACCTGCACATGCTGTTCCTTGGGATGGCCGTCGCGTTCAGCGCGTTCGTTACGCCGTTCGGCTTGCTCGGCGGGGAGCCGTTCATCGCGTACGTCCTCTCGCGTGACACCGATATCCCGCTGGGCGACAGTTTCGGCGCGGTGATGGCCGCGGACATCCTGAACACCGTCCCGTTCTTCACGCTGTCGTTCCTCGGTATGCTGACGTTCCTCCTGTTCTTCCCCAGCACACCGGTCGTCTCCACCATCCTCGCACTGTTCCTTGTCCTCATCGCCATCATCACCGTAGGATTCCTCATCTTCTGGTTCCGGAAGGACCTGATGCTGCGGCTGTTCGGCGGTGTCGGCAGCGGCATCGCCACCGTGGTCGGGCTGCTCAGGCTCGACTCGCACCATGTGCTCGGCCGCATCGACGACGAGTTCGTTCGGCGGAAAGGGGAACGCCTGTACGATATCTTCCGCGACCTCCTGCAGCAGAAGCGGCGTGTCGTCCGCGTCCTCATCCTGTCGCACCTTGCGAACATCGCAAGCATGGGCGGACTCTGGCTCATCCTCCGGTCGTTCGATGTCCAGGCGCCGCTGTTCGTCGTACTGTTCGTCCTGCCGGCTGCGATGCTCGCCAGCTACCTGCCGCTGCCAGGCGGACTGGGCGGTATCGAGGTCGCTCTCACGCTGCTGCTTGTGGCCGTGCTCAACATCCCAGGGTCGATTGCGTCAGCCGCCACGCTGCTGTTCCGGCTCGCGACGTACTGGATGATCGTCCTCATCGGCGGCATCATCTCCTCGCAGCGGTCGGTCGATGTCGTCGCCCGCGCCACCGGCGACGGCTAGGCCCACGTCAGCTGGCTTCACGGTACAGGTCGAGCAGCCGGTCGACCACGCTGTCGAGCGTGTGGTCGTCCGCGACCGCCTGCGCGCCGGTGGAGAGCGCTCCACGCTGTGCAAGGACGGTGTCAACACGGTCCGCGAGCGCGGTGATGTCGCCGGGCGGGTACCGGAAGCCGTTCACGCCGTCCTGCACGGTCTCGGTCAGGGCAGCGGCGTCAGCCCCGATAACCGGCGTACCGCAGGCGTTCGCCTCCAGCACGACAAGCCCCTGCGTCTCCGCCACCGACGGCAGGACGAAGACGTCCAGCGCGGAGTAGAACGCCGGCATCTCCTCCCGGTCCAGCCGTCCCAGGTACGTGATGTTGTCAACCTTCCGGAACCGTGCCGTGTAGTGGTCGCGGGCGAAGCCGTCCCCGGCGACCACCACCTCGCCGTCGAACCGGCGGGCAAGTGCGATAAGGTCGTCGAGCCGCTTCTCGTATCCCAGTCGGCCGCAGTAGCCGACGAGCGGACCGTCACCGAGACCGTGCTGTTCGCGGAAGGTGGTGTCCCGCGGACTGAAGAACTCCGTGTCGATACCGTTGGACAGCGGGAGCACGGGCCGCCCGATCTTCCGCATCAGTTGGTCGCTGGCGAACCGGGACGGCGCCATCACGGTATCGCAGCAGCGGTAGAACCGGCGGAGCCATGTACGGTAGGCCGCATCCATCGCCTGCTGCAGGAGCGACCGGTCAGTCACGTAGTCGTAGTAGTGCTCTGCCGGGGTGTGATGTGTGGCGACGAGCGCGGCCCCGTCGCGCCGGGCGATCCGCTTCCCCAGCAGGCCGAGGATGAACGGGCCGTGGCTGTGCACAACATCGACGGGCGGCAGCCGAACGGAGAGGTCGCCGGGGAACGAGACGCCCACCCTGTACCCGTCCACGAACGGGAACGAGAGGGACGGGACCGGATACTCCCCCGCGTCGGGGTCGTGACCGCTGTCCGGGTAGATGACGGAGACCATGTGGCCGCGGTCCTCAAGCGTGCGCCGCCAGTTCGCGACCGTGTACGTGACCCCGTTGATCTGCGGGTAGTAGGTCTCCGTGAACAGTGCGACGTGCATGCATCGCCGGCATGGGCGGCGAGCATATAAAAGCTCCCGTCCTACCGAGACAGCCGCCCGTTATAAATCTGCGGCCGGACGCCGACGGTATGTGGCCGCGGCTGCGGACTGCGACGGAGCACGCCGCGTTCATCATTATCACGGCCTCCGTGGTCGTGTTCGGGCTACTCCGCGGGATGCAGGAGTACGTCGTCCGGCTCGACCTCGCGTTCGTCATCGTGCGCATCTTCATGCTCGACGCCATCGTAGCTGCAACGGTGTTCCCGGGCGTGCTCGTGGTCGCTGCCAGTGTGTTCGCGTGGCGGCTCTCCCGCGCTGACACAGCCGTCACTGCCGAGGGCCCCGCGTGTGCCGCAATCATCCCGGCGTACGAGGAGGTGGAGACGCTCCCACGCGCCGTCCGGTCGCTTCTCTCCACGTCCTACAGCCCGGTGTCGGTCGTCATCGCCTGCCAGCAGGATGACCCGGAGACGGTTGCGGTGGCACGGGAACTGG
>CAZAFX010000069.1:0-1694 GCA_964484895.1 uncultured archaeon
CAGACGCCGAGGCAGTTCGGCCCGAGCAGCCGCGTATCGCTCTCCTGTATCATCGCGCGGAGCTCCTCGTACCGGTCCTCGCCGTCGCCGCCGATCTCCCGGTAGCCGGAGGTGATGACGATGAGCGCCTCCACGCCCGCGTCGATGCTCTCTTGGATGACATCGTTCGCGATGCCGGCTGGCACCGCCACGACGGCGAGGTCGACGCCGCCTGGCACGTCACCGACCGCGTCGTACGCGTCCCGGCCCATGACCCTGTCGGCGTTCGGGTTGACCGGATGCACGTCGCCCTTGAAACCGCCCTCGACGAAGTTCCGCATCACCGCGTGCCCGATCTTGTCCTGGTCCCGGGACGCACCGATGACCGCTACGCTGCCGGGCGCGAACAGGCTGTCGATATGGTCATCCATCGTTGGCCACCTCGATGAGCGCGTCCGCCGCCACCGCGCCGTCACTCGACACGAACAGCGGATTGATATCAAGCTCCTGTATCTCCGGGTGGTCCGCTACCAGGTCGGACACCGCCAGCAGCACGTCGGCGATGGCGTCGGTGTCGACCGGGTCCTCGCCCCGCACCCCGTCGAGCAGCGGCCGGGCCCGCATCGCGTCGATAAGCTCGTGGGCGTCCCGCTCGGAGATGGGCAGGCTGCGGAAGTTGACGTCCTCGAGGACCTCGACGAAGATGCCGCCGAGGCCGAACATGACGACGTGCCCGAAGTCCGGGTCAACGTTCACACCGACGATCATCTCGTGCCCGTCCAGCTCCTCCTCCACCAGCACACCGTGCACGTCCGCCTCCGGTACCGCTGCCGCAACGTTTTCCATGATGGTCTCGTACCGCTTCCGCACCTCCTCGGCATCGTGCGCCTCCTGGACCGCGCCGATATCGGTCTTGTGCTGGACATCGGCCGAGTCCACCTTGAGGATGACCGGGTAGCCGATTTCCTCGGCCGCGTCGACCGCCGCCTCCACGTCCCCGGCCAGGACCTCGTCGACGACCGGGATACCGGCGTCTGCGAGCACCTGCTTCGCCTCGTACTCCGTCAGCGGCCCTGCGAGCGGCATGGATGCAGGTGGCCGCGGCAGCAATTTAAACCCGTCGCCCCCCGAGGCACAACCGGTTTAAACCGGCGTCCATCATCCCTGTACATGCCCGGTGTCACGGTGCAGGCCGACATCACGCTGGACGAGCCGTACCTCATCGAGGGCTTCCCTGGCGTGGGGCTGGCCGGCAAGATCGCGACCGACCATATCATCGACCGGCTGGACCTGACCTACTACGGCAGCATCGACTCGGAGGGCCTCCCCCGTATCGCACTGTTCGACAAGGACGCTCACGACGTCCACGCCCCGGTCCGCCTGTTCGCGGACGAGGCCGGCGAACTGGTCGTGCTGCAGAGCGAGGTGCTGGTCTCCCCGGTCTACGCCGGTGACCTCATCGACTTCGTCACCGACTGGATGCAGGACAACAGTGTCACGCCGGTCCTGACGAACGGCCTACCCGACGACGTGGACGACCAGTCGGTGTACGGCGTCGCGACCGGCGACATGCAGGAGGCACTGGAGCAGGCCGGCATCGCCGCGCCGCCGGACTCCGGGTTCCTCGGCGGGCCGACCGGTGCCCTCCTCCACCGCGCCGCGGAGCTGGGGATGGACGCGGCCGGCCTCATCGTGGAGACGGACCCGCGGTTCCC
>CAZAFX010000069.1:1704-5789 GCA_964484895.1 uncultured archaeon
ACCACGGCCTCGAGCCGCTGGTCGGGTTCGACGTGCCGACCGAGGCCTTGGTGGAGCGGGCGGCGGAGATCCGGGAGCAGAAGGAGCAGCTGGCGGAGATGATCCGGGAGGCGGAGCAGCACGAGGCCAGCCGCGCCGTCCCCGAGGAGTGGTACGGCTGACGGTCACGTGTCGATGACATCGAGATGGACGCCGGCCTCCTCGAAGAACTCGATGGCGTCCGCGTCCTGGTACTCCTTGTCGAACACGATGCGCTCGATGCCGGCGTTGATCAGCATCTTGGCGCACCGGAAGCACGGCTGGTGCGTCACGTACAGGGTGGCGCCCGCGCAGTCGTCCGCCTGGATGACCGCGTTCTGCTCGGCGTGCACGGTCCGCACGCAGTGCTCGGTCTTCTTGTCGTCCTCCCCGGCGATGTCCTTGATGTAGCAGCCGACCTCGGAGCAGTGCTGCAGTCCCTTCGGCGCCCCGTTGTACCCGGTCGCCTCGATCTGCGTCCCGTGCACCAGCACCGCCCCGATCGACCCGCGCGGACAGGTTGACCGAGAGGCCACGTTGTGCGCCAGATCCATGAAGTACGTGTCCCAGTCAGGCCGCTCCGCCATACTGACGGCCCGCACACCGATTCTTATATGCCTGCCGGCCGCAGCGGCCGGTTCACGTCTTCAGCCCGTGCCCGCACACAGGCAGCACCACGGTCTCCCCCTCCCCGAACCGGTCGGCTGCCGCCGTCATGCCGGCCCACGCCGCGGCGGCCGCCTCCTCCGCGTAGATCCCCTCCCTCCGGGCCAGTTCCTCCTTCGCCGCCATGATTGCGTCGTCGTCCACGGCCACGCCGAACCCGTCGCTGTCCCGCATCGCCTGCAGCGCCTGGTCGCCGTCCAGCGGGTCGGCGCATGCGATCGCGCCCGCCACCGTATCGACCTCGTCAACGGCCTCGACGCGTTCGTACCCTTTCTGCAGTGCGTTGACCACGGTGTTGCAGCCGGCCGCCTGCACGCCCACCATCCGCGGCGTGCCGTCGGCCAGCCCGACCCGCTCGAACTCCCGGAGCCCCTTCCACGTGCCGTGGATGAGCGTCCCGTTCCCCACCGGCACCACGACCGTGTCCGCGTCCACGGTGTCAGCGATCTCGTGGCCCAGCGTCTTCTCCCCCTCGCCGCGGTACGGGTAGTCCCCCATCAGGTAGACGCCGTCCTCCGCCCAGTCCCGCCACGCCCGCTCCGCTGCCACGCTGTAATCCCCGTCCACTTTCGTGATGTCGGCCCCATGCGCCTGCATCTGCCGGTATTTCGGCCCGCCGATGCTGTCCGGCACGTAGATGTGCGCCGTCACGCCTGCCCGCGCCGTGTACGCGGCGATGCTGGCGCCCATGTTCCCGGTGGACGCCACCACGATCTCGTCCCGCCCCCGCCGCAGCGCCTGCCCCAGCTCCACCACGGTCCCACGGTCCTTGAAGCTCCCGGTCGGGTTCGCGCTCTCCAGCTTGAAGTACAGGTCGACCCCGAGCTCGTCGCCCAGCTGCCGCGACGGGACCAGCCGCGTCCCACCCTCCCCCATCGACACGATGTGCCGTTCGTCGAGGTCCGGCAGGAACGCCCGGTACCGGCGGTGGCCGAACGCCCGCTCCGCCAGCGAATCAGCGTCCACAGCGGCTGCCATCGCGTCGTAGTCGTACGCCACGTCCAGGGACCCACCGCAGCTGCACTCGTACCGGATCTCGTCCGCCGGGTACGTGTCGCCACACACCACGCACCGCAACCCTTCGACGTGCATACCACGTCGTTCCGTTGACCCGGCATAAAAGCCCTTCCCTCGGCTGCTACAGGTTCCAGAACAGCGCCCCGTAGAACACGAGCGCGGCCACGCTCTGCAGCAACGGCTGCCCCAGCACCGCGCCCACCGCCACCAGCGGCACCGGGAGCCACGCCAGCAGCCGGTAGTCCCGCCACCCCGAGAGTTGCGCGTCCGCAGCCTCTGGCATCTCCCGCGTCACGAGGGCGTGCCCGGTCACCGCCGCGACCACGGCCGCGCCCAGCAGCCGGCTGCCGGACAGCAGCGCCAGCACGCCCCCTGCCACGCATCCTCCGACGATGACCGGGCCGTACGCCAGTATCATCCGTCGCTGCCCCCGCACCAGCGCGTCGAGCGGCCGCACCGCGTCCCGGTACCACCACCAGTACACACCGAGCAGCACCAGCAGCAGGCTCCCGGCGGTCAGCCGCGACGCCGTCCAGGCCGCCTCGATGACTGCCACCGCAACGCCGAAGACCATGCAACCCGTCCTGCCGCCCCACCAATAAATAGGCGACCCCCGTCACCGCATCCGGTGGAACAGGAACGCGTAGTAGCCGCTGACCGCCGCGACCACCAGCAGCGCAGCCCCGGCGAGCAGCGCCGGGTCAGCCCACGGCGACGCCGCTCCCGCAGCCGGCCCGGCCGCGTCAAGTGCCCCCATCGCAGCCTCCGCCGACCGCCGCCCCCGCAGCGCCGGGACGAGCAGGGTGATGCCGGCGGCCGCCGCTGTCACCATCGACCCGAGCGAGAACCGCATCTCCGTCTCCCGGCCCTTGATGATGGTCTCGGCCCGCCGCGTCGCCCGGTACGTGACCCGGCGCCGCCCCTCGGCCGCATCCTTCTCTACCAGCCCCGCGTCCACAAGGACGGAGAGGTGGTCGGCGACGGTCGACTTCGCGAGGTCGAGCCGGTCGCTCAGCTGCGTCGGCGTACCGGGGTCGTCCGCCACGGCAGCGAGCAGCCGCACTCTGGTCGGTGTTGACAGCGCCTTGATCGTCTTGAACGATACCTGCATGGGCGAGAACCGGCGCGGTCAGAGCTGGGCCTCTTCGACCTGCTCCTTCTCGTACTGTTCCTCCTCGGCCGCACCGCCGTCATCCGCCCGGACATCACCGGAGAAATGCTTGATCATGATGACGTCGTCGACCGCGGTCACCATCGAGTACGGGACGATGACCCCCTTCTTCCCGCCGACCTTCTCGGCGAGGTAGGAGCCGCGGGCCGCGTCCACTACGACCGCCCGCACCTTGAACTTCGGCAGGTCGATTTCGATATCCCGTGCCTTGCCGCAGTACGAGCCGTTCGACGTGAACACGTCCTTCCCCGTCAGGTTCGTCATGTCCTGCACGTCCGACGCCATCTAAATCACACGCCAGATTCTTCCGCGCACCTTTATATAACTTAACGCAGCGGCGCGACCGCCACCACCTTATAAGATTCCGGCGCGGTGCCCACCGGCATGCCCGGACCGCTTCCAGACATCGCCGGCGCCATCCGCCCCAGCCTCGATACCGACGACACGTACTACCACGACGACGACATCGTCGCCAGCTACGCCGAGGACCGCCGTGGCACCCGCGGCGGCCAGTACATCGGCGGCCGCGAACAGGACTGGCTCCGCACGTTCTTCGAGCACCACGGTCACGACTGGGATGCGGACGACGGCCTCGCCGACGCCACGGTCCTGGACGTCGGCGGTGGCCCCGGCACGGTCACCGACCAGCTCACTGCCCGCGGCGCCGACGTCACCTACATCGACCTGTCGCCGGTGATGGCGCGCGAGGCACGGCGCGCCGGCACCGGTGACGCGGACTACTGCATCGGCGACGCCACCGACCTCCCGTTCAGCGACGACGCCGTCGACTACGCCATCTCCCAGCGCACCGCCCACGTCATCCCTGACGACGCCTTCCCGGACTACGTCACGGAACTGGGCCGGGTCGCCGCGACCGGCGCCCAGTTCGACATGTTCCGCACCCCCAGCGCCCGCGACCTCTACAGCTGGACCCTCCCCATGCCGAGCACACTGCACACCGATACCGCGGTCGAGGACACAGTCGCCGACACCCCGTACGACATCGACGCGGTCGACCACGCCTTCGTCCTTCCGTACGGCGCGTTCCGCCGCGTCGATAACACCGTCGCCGTCACCGGCCTCCGCCACGTCAACGCGGCCCTCGAAACCGCCGTTCCATCGCTCGCCAGCGTCTCCGTCTACCGCCTCGACACCGACGAACCGGTTTAAAGCTCACCGCCGCACCCCGACCCCATGGGAGACGACCACGCAT
>CAZAFX010000070.1:0-399 GCA_964484895.1 uncultured archaeon
GTACAGGTACTTGCGCTGGCGGGCGTCGCTGATGCCTTCTGCGGCGAGGTTGTCCACCATCTGCAAGACCGCGTCCTTGTCCTGTTCCGGGATGTCGCCGTCCTGCTGGAACTGGTCGATGTACCGGTCCAGGTTGACGGTGTCGTCCGCAGAGGTCATAGTACCACCGTCTGCGGTGACTGGTTTAAGTTGGATTGTGACAGGTGTCCGAAGTGACCGGAGTCCCGAAGTGCACCGAACAGAATGGTAGATGCGCCGGCCGGGACTTGAACCCGGATTGCTGGCTTGGAAGGCCAGAGTCTTAGCCGTTGGACCACCGGCGCGGCCCCGTGCGGCCGTTGCTGCTCTTCACATATAAAACAGTCGTCGTGCCGCTACCCGAGCCACCACAGGGCGGTC
>CAZAFX010000070.1:409-5739 GCA_964484895.1 uncultured archaeon
GCCCCGTAACAGCTGATCACGACGGCCGCCAGCGCCGTCGCCGAGGGGTTCGCCCCGTGGGCCAGGCCGAACAGGACGCTGGTCAGTGCCACGGTGCCGGCGAGCCGCAGGAGGGGCCGGTCGCGCTGCGCCGGCTCGGGTCCGTCGCCCGCCGCACCTGTGCCCGGGTCGGCACCCCCGTCAGCGAACTGCAGGTCGTGCACGGTGACGGTGAAGCCGTGGTCGGGCATGTCGCACCAGTCGCCGCTCGTGTCCTCCACCGCCACCGTGACGGGGACGGTCGAGCCGGTGAACCGGCTGACGTTGACGCGGTGCCGTGTGCGGTCCCACCGCCGCGCATCGGGGTTGTCGACCGTGAACATGACGGCCCAGGTGCCGTTGAGCAGGACGCCGGCCCGGCCGCCCCAGGCGTCTTTCTCCGCCGATGCCGTGATGACCAGCTCCTGCGTGTCCGCCGGCACGTGGAGGTCCCGCTGCAGTCCGGCGAACCCGCAGTATCCGGTGTCGCCGCTCGAGACGCGGACGGCGCCGTCCTGCACGGATGTCCGGACGGTATCGGCCTCGGTGCAGACGCCGTCCGGTGGACAGGTGATGCCGTCCTCGACCGGCCGCCAGTCATCCAGCAGGGCCACGGACAGGCCGGATGTGGCAGGGATGAAGAGGAGCGCCGTCGCCAGCAGCGTGTGTCGGCGTCGTGGCATCGTCGCCTCCGTCCGGTGTCACTCCTGCGCCGTCGGACTCCGTGCCTGCTCCCGCAGCCGTCGGCGTGCCTCGTCGATTGCCCGCTGCAGCTCGTCGACCGCGTCCTCGGTGAACTCGATCATGCCGGACTCGTCCTTGATGACGATGCGGTCGTCGTCGACCCCGATTTCGAACCGGTTCCAGTTGTGCTTCCCCGTCCGGAACTCGTGGACAGTCTCCATACCGGCACACACTCCTCGCACCCTTATAAGCGTTCCCGCCACGCCGCCTGCACACCCTTTTTAAGCGTCGTGGCGCAGCGTGGTGCATGGCGTTCGACCGGCTGAAGGACCGGGTCAGGAGCTTCGCGGGCCGCTCCCTCGCTGACGAGGAGGCGGTCGAGGAGTTGGTGAAGGACATCCAGCGGGCGCTGCTGCAGGCGGACGCGGACGTCCAGCTGGTGCAGGAGCTGTCGGACGATATCCGGCAGGAGGCGCTGAAGAAGGATATCCCGTCCGGCCTGACGCGGAAAGAGCATGTGCTGAACATCGTCTACGAGCACCTGACAGCGTTCCTCGGTGCGGAGGCGGCGGAGGTGGACATGGGCGCGCAGCGCGTCCTGCTGTGCGGCCTGTTCGGGGCCGGCAAGACGACCACCGCCGGCAAGCTGGCGGAGTTCTACCGGAAGCGCGGGCTCACTGTCGGCCTCATCGCGGTGGACGTGCACCGGCCGGCGGCGTACGAGCAGCTGGAGCAGACTGCCGAGGAGGCGGATGCCCGGTTCTACGGGGAGCAGGACGGGGACGATGCGGCAGGTATCGTGCGGCGTGGTCTGAACGAACTGGACGCGGACGTGGTCATCGTGGACTCCGCGGGCCGCGACGCGATGAACCCGGAGCTGCAGGCGGAGCTGGAGGATGTCTCCAACGCGCTGCGGCCGGACCACACATACCTCGTGGTGCCTGCGGATATCGGGCAGGCGGCGCGGGAGCAGGCGGAGACGTTCGACGGTGCGGTCGGCATCGACGGGCTAGTGGTGACGAAGACGGATGCGTCGGCGAAGGGTGGCGGGGCACTGTCTTCGGCCGCTGCGGCGGAGGCACCGGTCGTGTTCATCGGGACGGGCGAGCGGCTTGACGATCTCGAGGTGTACGACCCAGAGCGGTTCGTGTCCCGGATGCTGGGCGAGCCGGATATCGGGCAGATCGTGGAGAAGGCGGAGGATGCAATCGACGAGGAGACAGCGGAGAAGTTCATGGAGGGGGAGTTCACGATGGAGGACTTCTTCGACCAGGTGGAGCAGGTCGCCGGCACGGGGGCGTTCGACCAGATCATGGACCGGCTGCCGTTCGGCGACCAGATCCCGGACGACGCGCTGGAGGTGCAGCAGGAGAAGATCGGGACGTACCGCGCGATCATGCACTCGATGACGCCGGAGGAGAAGCAGGACCCCTCCATCGTGGACAAGTCACGCGCGGACCGCATCGCGCATGGCGCGGGCGTGGAGCGCGGTGACGTGCGGGAGATGATTAAGCAGTACCGGCAGGCGAAGAACGTCATGGACAAGTTCTCCGGCAAGGATATGCAGCGTGGCGGCCTGGACCGGATGATGCAGCAGCTCGGGATGTGAGCGTGGTACCGTGCACGAGACGTTCATCCACGACGATACGGCGCTGCCGCCGTCCCGGGAGACGCGGGCCGACTTCGTCTCGGCCGGTACCGGGTTCGACGACAGGGAGACGTTCGAGGCGGTCGTCGACGCGGACCTCCGCGCGGCGGTGCTCACCGCGGACGAGCTGGATGCGCTGGCACGGGCGACGGGCTACCGGTCGGGGAAATGGGTGATGACGCCGGACCGTGACGCGGTGGACCGGTACTGGCGGGGGACGCGGGACGCGGTCGCGTCCGGCACGCTGCCGACGGCGAAGGCGTCCACACGCCGTGGCTCAGCGGGCCGCGATAGCCACGTGGTCTGCGCGTACACGGCGGACTACCTTGACCGGAACACGGTCGCGGCCGCCGGGCAGGCGCTCACGGATCGGGGACTGGTGCTGGACAGGTACAAGCCGAACGTGTACACCGCGCTCGGCATCTACCCGGAAACGGTGGACGAGTGGGGCGTGGCGTCCGAGTACCGGTATGCGCCCGATGAGGAGCTCGCTGCTAGTTCCGCACCGGGTTGACGTGGACGAAGTCGCTGCCACTGAGCACGCGGAACTCCAGCTTGTAGTCGAGCCCGAGGAAGCTGCGGACCCGCGCAGTCACGATGCCGTCACCGAGGTTGTCTCCGGTGATGCTGGCCGCGGTGTAGCCGGTACCGTTCTGGGAGAACCCGCGCTCAAGCCCGCTGTGCAGCTTGAATGAGAAGTCGGCTGACAGGTTCCTGTCGGTGTCCCGGTTCCGGTAGTGGAGGAGCAGGTGCCGGGTGTCGATATAGTCAAGCAGTCCTTCGGTGGTCTCCAGCCAGTCCAGGTGGGCGGGCGTCAGGGCCCGGTCCCAGATGCGGACCTCGTCGATGGCGCCGTCCCAGACCGCGGCGTCGTCACCCGCGTCCCCGAACCGGAGCGGGTCGTCGGTCGCTGACAGGTCGTCCGGCACCGTGCCGGTCGCAAGCACGTCGTCCCCCCGCCGCAGCGTGAGGTGGGTCGCGTTCGCGGTCGCGGCCACGAATGTCCACTCGTCTGTCGCATCCCGTAGGTCGCCGCCCGAGACCGCGGCCGTGCCGGCGCCGGCGTGGTTGACCGTCCACACCAGCGTCCCGTCGCCGGCGGTACGGAGGTCGTACTGGAACGCCTCCGTGGAGAGGTCGCTCGTGCTCGTGCCCTTGTGCATGATGACCTGGTCGGACCCGGTCACGGTGTCCGGCCGGATCCAGGCCGTGACCGTGACGCCGTCGGTGTTCAGCACCGGGTCGTGGGATACGGTGGCGTGGTCGTCGCTGCCGTCGAACGTGAGGCCGCCGCCGACCTTGCCGTCCGTCCACGACGGCGCTTCGCCGCCGCTGCCAAGTGTGGCGGTGTTGCCGGAGGCGTTGTCCGCCGCCGTGTCCCCCTGCCGCTCATTGAACCGCCAGAACCCGGCCGTGCGATTTCCGATGGCCTCACCGGGCTGGCGGGGGATGTGGCGGATGCAGGCCTCGATGTGCTCGTTCCGGAGCATCAAGCAGTCCTGCCCGCGGATGCGGGTCAGCCTGACGGAGGCGGCGGCGAGCGCGCTGATGGTGAGGTCGCCCACCTGTCGGGTGCTGTGCGGGGATATGATGTCGGCGGCGGAGTCTATCTGGTACGTGACCTCGTCGTCCTCGGCGTCGAACGCGAGCTCGCCGCGCGGGAACTCGACGCCGATCTCCACGCTCGTCCCGGTGCCGCCCTCGGCGACGGCGCGGATGTTCTCCCCGATATCCGTCAAGAGGTCACCGGCGGTGTCGAACGCCTGCGCGTCCGCGATGTTGTTGATGGCCGGCGTGCCGAACGCGACGAGCGTGCCGACACCGGCCACGACGATGGTGGTGAACAGGCCGATGGAGACCAGCGATGACTGTCCTTTACTGCGTCGTGACATTGACAGCCACCTGCGGCTGGCCCTTGCTGTTGGTCCCCACGTTTGTGATCTCGACCTGGTAGAAGCCGTTCGGCATCGACGTGTCCGTGACGATGTCGATATCCGTCATGTCGAGTGTCAGCCGGATGAGCAGGTCCTCGAAGAAATCCAGCCCGAAGTTCGGGTTGATCTGGTTCATGAAGTTGCCCTGCGCGATAAGGATGCGCCGGTCCTCCAGGTCGATGCGGTCGCCTGCAGCGAACGGGATGTAGAACCCGGTGTCGCTGCCCGTTGCCTGCGTGACGTTGAACCGGTGGTCGGCACCGACCTCACCGTACCCGAACTCGATGGTCCGCGTGTCCTCCGCCGCCACGATACCGGCCACCATGCTGCCGTTCTCCGCACTGATGTATCCGCTCTCCCACCCCGCCCGGTTCTGGTAGATGCCCTGCTCCGGGCTGCGTGTCTGGTTGAAATAGACGGTGTCGTCCGGTCCGAGGTGGAACTGCATCGACGCCGAAACCGTGTCGATCAGCCCGCCGCATATCTGGTGCTGGTAGTGGCCCGGGACCGCGACATGGCTCTCCGGCGTCCCGTAGATGGATGCGATGGCCCGTGTCGTGTTCGGGCAGGTCTTCCGCACCCCGATCGACATCCGCCGCGTGCAGAGCTGGTGGTCGAAGTACGAGGCGTCCGGCGACAGGTGCGTGAACGTCTGGTTCGACCCGAAGAACGACAGCACCGCACCGGTCTCCCGCGTGCACGCCCCCCGGTACTGGGCGCGGTCGATGCCCGACGCGCAGACGTGGTACCCGTAGAAGCCCGGGTTACCGGCGTGGGCGTTCGTCCAGTTCGACATCGTGAACAGCTCGAACTCGTCTCCCTGGCACGGGTCGCGCCGGATGAGGAAGTGCACAGCCTCCCCCAGCGTCAGGTTCGTGGACCCGACCCGCGGCGACGTCCCGTCACCCGCCGCTGACAGGTCGTAGTCGAACCGGATATACCGCCCCCGCGGCACCGTCAGGTCCACCGTCTGCCTGCCGCCGGTGAGCGCGACCGTCTGCTGCCCTGCCACCGTGTCGAACCCGTCGCGGGACACGGACACCGTC
>CAZAFX010000071.1:0-5634 GCA_964484895.1 uncultured archaeon
CGATGAGGAGCAGCGCCACCGGGACCCCGACGCTCAGGAGCGTCCCCCATGGCAGTGACGGGCCGCCGCTACCGATGGAGTCGGCCGGGAGCAGGACCTGGAGGCCGCCGGTCCCGAGGAATCCTGCGATGACGATCAGCGCCCCGACGCCGGCCAGCCCCTGCAGCCACCCCGACGCCTCGTCCGGCACCCCGCCGAACACCAGCACGAAGACGATGAGCGCGCCCAGCAGCCCGACCAGCGCGACCGCGAGCGCTGCGAAGAAGTTCGAGAAGAACACCGTCATCGCCGTGTTCCGGGGGACCGCTCCCACGACGAACAGGCCGATGGCGCCCGCCACGATGAGGTTCATCCGCTGTCCCTCGCCGCCCCTGCCGAGCGGCGACGCCCGCTGCAGGACGCCGTAGATGATGACGAACGTCAGGAGGAACGGCAGCAGGTACTGGAACACACCGAACTGGTAGCCGGCGTCGATCCAGCGGTCGATGCCCGTCGCCATCTATATCACGTCCCCATGATGAGGAGCGCGAGCACGACGCCGGTGACGATGGCGATAAGGACCACGACGACCGGAAGTCCACCAGCAACGGCGCCCGCGACGTTCTGCACGCTCTCCGGGAGGAAATCGAACCGGGCCAGCGCGGAGAACAGGATGAACAGGCCCACGATGCCGACGCCGATACCGGTGAGCCCGCCGGCGCCGGTCCCGCGCTTGAACACCTCCCAGCCCAGCCACAGCATGATGATCCAGCCGAGGAACGTCGACACGATGCCGACCCCGCCTGACAGCGCCAGCCACACGATGAACCCGGCGCCGGCGGATGCGATATACTCCGTGGGGGTAAAGCTCTTGCTGTCCGGCACGACGATCTTGTTCAGGAAGAGTGCTGTCGCACCGAACGCCACCACCGCCAACAGTAAATCCGTCCCGGCCTTCCCGACGCCAGGAATCGCCAGCGACAAGCCGCCGCCCGACACCGAGCCGACCGTGAAGATGCCGATGAAGAACTGGGAGATGACCTGGTAGCCGCCGGATGGGATGATGAACAGGGCGATGATGACGCCGAGCGCCTTCGCCTGCCGGTCCGGGAACAGCTCAATCTCCTTCAGCACCGTGTACAGCAGGATGGCGACGATGAGGAACGGCAGGAACACGCCGAATATCAGTCCCGATGTACCACTGATCTGTGCGTGCGCCGGGAGGAAATACTGGTTGAGGAACCCGTAGGACGTGCCCGCGCCGCCGTGGCTGGCCGCCGCGGGCACGGCAGACAGCAGTACGCCCGCCGCTGCCACGAGGAGCCGTGTCAGACGGGGACACCCGGTCATGCATCCCCATTCAGCGCTCTTTATTTAAATGCCTGTGGGGCGCCTGCAGGCTACGCGCTGCTGCCGCGGCCGTCCAGGTACGTGAACGCGCGGTCCGCGACGCCGGCCGCGATGAGTTCGTCCAGCATGCCGTCATCATCCCCGTCAACGAGGCCGGTCGCCCGGCTGAACAGGCCGCCATCATCGTCCGGGTCGTACCCGTCGCCGGCGAGGTCGATGTCCTTGAGGGAGCCGACGCCAAGCGCGTCCCGGAGGCGGTCGCCGCTGTCGCCGTCGTTCCCCGAGATTTCCGCCTGGGCGTGCAGCTCGTTGCCGTCGCTATCCCTGGCGGTCACGTCGACCACGTACGACGGGGCATCCCCGCCGACCATCCGGTCGATGGCGCCGCCGACACCACCCTTCCTGGTGATGGGCAGCGGGGTGTCGACCGCCACAGCGCCGCTGTAGGTATCCCAGTCCTGCCCGCTGAAAAGGTCGGTACCACGGGTATACGTCTCGCTGTCGATTTCATCGTACTCGTAGCCGAGGACATCGTCCCCGACGTGCGCGACACCCGTCTTCTTGCCGTACGAGACCTCCATCTCCGTCAGCTTGTTCGACACATACCGTTCCGGGTCGTCCCTGTCGCCGTCCGCCGACGGCATGAACGCGACGCGGTAGCCGATACCGCCATCATCGGTGATAAGCCCCTTCAGGCCGCCGGACTGCGTGCCGGCGCCACTGTCCCCGATTTTCATCTCGACATCGTCCGCGTCACTCATCGTTGTCACCTAGTGGTAGTATTATTTTCCATATTTATAAATGTTTGGGGATGGCGTGGGCGCACCCAGGGCCTTTTTATACAGTAATTCACGCGCTTCAGCGGCCGAATCGGCCGGTAATGGCGTCAAGCCCCATGGCCGCGATGATTGCCTCCACCATGTCGTTGCCCTCCGGCTTGAGAGAGTTCTTCGCGTACGCCGCCATGCCGGGCTCCTCCTTGTGGTGCTCCCGGAACCGCTCGTACATCCCCTTGTTATGCGTCTCCGTCGTGGTGGTGCCGGGGCTGCGGCCGAACAGGAGCGAGTTGGTATCGACGCCGTGGCCGAAGCTCGCGACGTCGTCGGAGAGGAAGTCGAGGACCGACTTGCCCGGCTCCTCCTCGTACGCCTGCGTGACCTGGCCCGGTCCGTCCTCGACGTCGTCCACCGCCGTCACGCGGAGCTGGGCCGGCGGCTGGCCGGCGTCGCTCGCCGCGTTCCGGAAGCCGCCGAGGAGGCCGCCGTACTGCTCATCGGCGACCGTATACTCCCCAAGGATATAGGCGTTCCCGTCGTCGTCCCATTCGACGCGGTCGAGGTCTGCGAGTTCGGCGGCCAGGTACTCGTCATCCCGAACAAGCGCCTCGTCACCGACGTAGGCAGTGTCCTCGGTGATCGGAGCGCCCTCGACCACAAGGTCTGAAAGGTGATCCTCGATGTACTCTTCCACGGCCTCCCTGCTGTCGCCGCTGAACTTCACAGCATAATTCGCCGTGTTTGACCCGCCAAGGACATCGTCCGAGAACGTTCCGGCCAGGCCCGGCACCCCCGGCGCACCCTCTGTTCCATCCGCCGCTGGTCCGTACCGCCATCGCTCGACCTGCATGCTGATGCCGGCGTCCTCTGCCCCGTCCGGCATATCTTCATCCTCCTCACCGGTGTACGGCTCCTCTTCTTCGCCCGCGAACGGCATAGACTCCTCTTCGCCGCCGGGCCCGAAGTAATCATCCGCTGTGGTCGTGCTCATTTGTAACTACTATACCATAATTACTTTTTGTATATTTAAATGTTTGGGTGGTGCTGTGGCTACCGCCGGTTCTCTGGCTTGAGGTTGGAACTGATTGCGTCAACGAACCCGGGTCCGAGGTCAGGATAGTAGCTGTCGACACGTCGCCATAGCCGGTCGCTCTCGTCGCCGTAGATGTCCTCGACGGGCTCCGTATCGATGCCCGCCAGGTCTCGCATCACGTTGACAAGATGGAACGCGGTTATCTGGTGGCCGAGCGGCTGTGCGGGGGTATGGTCCCAGCGGGCGATAATATCTGCCATGGAGCCAGGGTTGCCGTTGAGCTCCGGGATGACGTAGGCTGTCCCATCGCTGCTGTACTCCGCGATAGCATCCTGTGCCCCTGCCGGGAGATGGTCCAGTTGCTCCATCTCCGTCTCCAGGAAGTCCATACCGATAATGAACGGGCGCTGGGAGAGATCCGCCCGGTAGTTGAACGTGTCCGGGTCGAACGTCTCCATAGTATCGTAGGCCAGTTGTTCTGCACCGCTCGAGAGAACGGCTGCGTTCCGGTCCCTTGTCCGGCTCATGCTGTACTGGTCGACGTCAATAGGGACGACGAAGCCCTGTTTTCGGGCGTTGAATGCGTTCCCGTAGACACCAAGATCGCGCCCAGTGCCCGCATCGAGTCCGAAGTGCCGGAGGTCATGCGGGGAAACAACGCCGTCGATTGAGGAGATGTTCGTGCATAGGCGGCCCTCAGGCGCGATACGTCGCTCCGCATTCCTGATATGGTCACCGATGGTGATGACGCGGAGGTCACTCTTGTGCGGGATTTTGGGCTGGACCATACAGACATCTTTTGCCTTGCGCTCCTCGCCGTTGAAATCGACCGACTCGCTGCGCAGGTACGCCTCAGCCTCCGAGATGGAGTTGACACCGACCACTCCCTTTCCGCCGAACCCGTTATACGGCTTGACCACGAAGCCGTGTTCTCCGCCATCACCAAGCTCAAGCTCCACCTCTCGCCGGCTCGCCGACAGTACCTCCTCGCCCTTGAGCGATGGGATAGCAGGCAGATCCTCCTGCTCAAGATACTTGGCGGACTCATACTTGTCAGCGAACAGATCCATGAGGTCAAACGGGTTCACTACCACCGTCTCATCATCGCGCGAGAGATGCTGCTTGAACCTAGATTTCATGTTGGCGCGGGCCGGCAGCGTCATCCGCAGCACGTACCGCTCGTGCTCGTCCCCGACGCCATGGATTTCCCTGATCGTCTCCCACTCATCCGGCTCGTAGAAATGGTTCGCCCAGTTGATAACCGGTTTCTCGTCATCAGGCGTCCCATACCCCGTTGGCGCCGTGAGCGCGCTGCGCCGTAGGTGATCCCACGCACGAGCATCCACATCCAGATCATGGTAGGTCATCAACCCCAGCGGCTCCTCATTGGCCATGAAGTACGGCTGCTTACTCGACCCCCACTCCGGCAAATGCTCCTCTTGGAAATCCTCCATGTACTGGTTGATACTCCGCATATAGTCCTCGACCGTCCCTGACATCATGGTTGTTATTAGGAGGTAGTTATATTTAAAATTATGGGTGCATGTAGCGTCAGGTGGCTTAGGGTTCAATTGCTCTGTTACCCGTCCTGCTCGATTTTCCCCAGGTCCTCCCCGATCTCCACGAACGCCCAGCCCCAGACGATGGCGTCGAACGCCCGTACAGGGTCGGCCTCGTCCTCGAAATGGTCCGCATCCTTGCGGTAGGCGCGGGCGTTCTCTAGCAGGTCCGCACCGTCGGCGTCCACCGGCTTGACGGCGTTGAGGCGGTCGTCGAGCCGGTCGCGCCACTTCGTGGTCTCTGCCGTGAGTTCGTCCTCCACTGACACGTCATTCGCCCTGTTGTTCCCGCAGCAGGTCACGTTGCCCCTGCAGGTAGTAGTACCGTTGCTCGTATTCGGCGCGGCCGATATCACCGTCGCTGTACGCCGCCTCGAGGTCGGCGAGCTCCTGCTCGACCGCCTTGAGTGTGGTGCCGCCGGTGTCGGTCCGGCCGAGCATGAGGTCCTCGTACCGCTGCGGGTGTTTGATGCCGATGATCTCGACCGCCTTGTCCGTCCCCGTCATGTGGAGCTCGAGGTCGCCGACGTCCACGAGGCTCTCGAACGGCGGGGTGACCGAGGCGACGTCCGTGATCTTCTCGTACGGGATATCCTCCTGCTCCACGGTCCGGCCGCCCTCGCGGACGAGGACACGGTCCTGCTGGAACTCATACTCCCTGTGCCCACGGTTCATCTCCGTCCGCAGCAGCTTGTAGAGCGGGATGAGCAGGACGGCGTAGAGGACGAGCGGCGTGGCCGGGAGCACCGATGCGACGCGCGGCCGGACGACGGTGACGGCGGCCGCCAGCGCCACCCCGACCAACAGCCATGCTAAGTATGTCCAGACGAAATGCGGGGAGAGCCGGGACGGGTGCACCGTCTGCGGGAGCTCCATGCCGCTGCATGGGCGCCGCTGGTATTAAAGCGTTACAGCGTGTCGAGCCGCTCCGCCTCGG
>CAZAFX010000072.1:0-3359 GCA_964484895.1 uncultured archaeon
AATCGCGCGTTTCCGTGAGGATCACCGCATCGTCGTCCGTCCCGGGAGCGCCGTCGGGTGCCGTGCTGTTCTCGCCGGCCGCCGGCTCCGGGGCCCCGTCGGCGTCCGGCCGTTCGCGCTCCCCTTCCCCGGTCTCCGACACCGCTCGTTCATCGGCGTCCGGCCGCTCCGTCTCCCCGGTCTCCGATCCTCCTCTTTCGTCGGCGTCCGGCCGTTCGCGCTCCTCGGCCCCCGGCCCGTCCCCCCGTTCGACCGACGGCCACTCTCGGTCCGCTATCTCCGGCCCGTCCCTGTTTTCGGTCGACGACTTCTCTCTCTCGCCCGTGCCGGGCCCGTTCCCGTTTCCGATCGACGACTCCCCCTTCTCGCCCGTGCCGGGGCCGTCCCCGTCTCCGACCGCCGGGTGTTCTTCCCCCGCAGTCCCGGCGGCGTCCTCGTTTCCGCCCGTCGGGCGGTCCCCCTCGTCGGCCGCCGGCTGTCGGGTGACCGCCGCCGCTGCCCTCTCGAGCGAGGTATCGGCTCCCGGCGTCGGGCCCTCGTCCGGTCCCTCCCGGCCGTCCCCCGCCTCCGTGCTGCTCCCGGCCGGGGGGTCGGTCCGTTCGGCCGGCTCGGGCCCGTCCCCGGGATCCTCGGTCCCCGACGCGGGCGAGATCACGCCCCGGTTCTCGTAGACGTCCCGCTCGGCCCCGCACCGCCGGCAGGTTCGATACTCGCGGACGGTGAGGACAGTCCCCGCTTCGCCCTCCTCGCTGTGCTGCTCGGTCGTCGTATCCCCGAAGCTGTGTCCGAGTATCGAACACCTGAGTGTCATTGTCGGCGGTCCGTGGCGGCGCCAGTAAAATTTATTCAATTTGTCATGCGTGCGTCCGACGCCCGGGGTCGTCCCGTGCCCGGCTGCGAGTGTGGCGTCCGGGGACACACCGTGCCAGATCGCGGGTGTGACGCGAGCGCCCGGGGGCCGCCCCGGCGACCTGACCGAAAGGTTCAGCCGTTCACCTGTCCACACCTCCCGGTACACGCATGAGCAAGACCGTCGACGAGCTCCGGGACGAGATCAGGGAGGCCGCGGGGAGGTTCGAGCGGGTCGAGCCGGCCGCGTTCACCAAGGAGGACCTCGCCGCGGTCTGTGAGGCCGTGGGCCACGACATCGACACGGCCGGCCGCCTGCCCGCGAAGTCCCGGATGCGGGCGGGCATCCTCCGGGCGGTCGGCGAGCCGGACGGGGACGGCCCCGACGGGATCGAGCGCCCCCTCCGCAAAGCGGAACTGCGGTCGGTCGCGGCCGCGCTCCGGGACGAGTAGGGCCGCGCCCGGGCCGGGGACATCGGCCACGAGGCCCATCCGCCGACGGGATCGCCGCGAGCCGGGTAGCTGACGGAATCGCCGGATCGCGGGAGGGTGTAATTCCTACAGACTCCCCAAAGGTTAAGTCGTGCTCCCGTCATCGGGACGTATGCCCGTGATTGTCATGGTCCTCAATGAGGGACGCCGGCAACCCGCGGGCAGGGATCCGACCAACTATGTCCGATAGAGACTCCATCGAGCGGCGCAAGGGCGTCGATCGTCGAAAGTTCATCGCGGGCATCGGGGCCGGCGTGACCGCAGGGCTCGCCGGCTGTGGTTCCGGCGGCGACACTGGCGACACTCCGGGTGCCGGCGGCACCACCGCGGGGGGGGCGGGAACCGATACCCCCGGAGACACCGGCGGGGACACCGATACGGGGGGCGAGACCGACACGGCCACGCCCCAGGAGGAGATCACCCGTGGCGGGACGCTCACCATCGGACAGGCCCAGCCCCCACAGCACCTCAACGTGATGAAGGGCGGGAACTCCTACGGGTCACATATCATAGAGAAAAACTACACGTTCGGGACGATGCCCCACCCGGACACGGCCGACCCGATCCCGTGGGGGTTCACGGACTGGACGCTCAACCCGGAGAACGCAAAGGAAAACCCCAGCTCGCCGACGATCGTCGCGGAGCTCCGTGACGACCTGACCTTCGCCGACGGGGAGAAGGTCACCGCCGAGGACGCACACTTCACGTACCAGTTCATGATGGAGCAGAACACGACCGGGTACTTCCAGCCCTCCGACTCGGTCGTGGAGGTCGGCCTCGACAAGGACAAGGGCAACACGGTCAACTTCTTCATGACATCCCAGGACGCCACCTGGAGCAACGGGATCCTGCGCTACCCGATCCTGCCCAAACACGTCTGGGAGAGCGTCTCGGACTACACGAAGTACTCGCCGCGCCAGGAGAACACGTTCGTCGGGTCCGGGCCCCTGACGATCACGGACTTCAACTGGCCCAACTGGATCGAGATGGAGATGCGCCCGCCCGAGGAGGTGCCCTACAACCAGGACGAACGCTACGAGTTCCTCCACCCCGATGGGCCGTTCATCGACACGGTGCGCTACCAGCTGTTCCAGTCGCGGTCCTCGCTGTTCCAGTCGGTGCTCGACGGGAACATCGACCAGACCATCCAGACCGTAAAGGAACAGCAGGCCGTCAAGGCCACGAACCAGGACCACCTGGACGTCATGCAGACGGAGAGCAGCGGCTACGAGTTCCACGCCTGGAACATGCGGCGGGTCCCGTTCGACGACGTGGCGTTCCGCCAGTTCCTGGTGAAGGCGCTCAACCAGAAGTGGCTGGTCGAGAAGCTCCACAAGAACATCGGCGTGAAGGCCGGCTCCTACCACACGTCCACGCTGTACGAGAGCTGGCGCCCGCCCGAACCCGCGGAGCTCATGGACTCCGACGACCCCTACGAGGCCGGGACGTACGAGGGCATCCCGATCCCGGACCTGAGCTTCCCCGGGGACACCCTGAAGTACGGCAACAACATCAGACAGCAGGACATCGACGCGCTCCGGGAGTTCCTGCTCAACCACCCCGAGGCGAAACACGACTACTCGCTCGGCGAGGCACAGTCCGATTCGGTCAGCGCGCCCGACGGGCAGGCGATCTACATCAACGGGAAGCCGATCGGCGAGGTCCACACGAACAACAAGGGCGAACCCGGCCAGGGCGACCTCGAGATGAGCCAGGGGCCGCCGCCGAAAGACCCCCTCTCCTACCCGCGCGCCGACAACTGGATCAGGGCGCTCCAGCGGACCGGCATCCCGGTCAGCAGGACCATCGAACCCTGGGAGACCCAGTACCAGAAGGTCTACCTCAACGAGGACTTCGACATGTACGAGCAGAGCTGGCCCTCGCTCGAGTGGCCCCAGACCCACCTCGAGTGGATGTTCCACAGCTCCTTCGCGGACCTGGAACAGGGCGACGCGGACGACGATGTCGCGCAGTGGAACTCGATGTCCTACACCGCGCTCGACGACACCATCTCGGAG
>CAZAFX010000072.1:3369-5353 GCA_964484895.1 uncultured archaeon
CACCGTCCTCGACGGCGAGGCCGGGTGCATCGCCCATCTCGGAGATCCAGTCGCTGATGGACCACGAGGAGCGCAAGCCCCTCGTGAAGAAGGCCTACGCCCAGCTCTACCACGACTCGCCACACCTGAACAGCGCCACGCCGGTCAACCTCGTCCCGGTCACGAAGCGGTTCACCGGCCGCATCGGCGGCCCGACGCCATGGGCCGGCGTCGGGATCATCTACACCCCGCTCAACGTCCGCCTGGCCGAGGGCGGGAACTGACCCGGCCGGCGAACCCTCCGGACGACCACGCGCACACATCCACGCCACACGCGCACAAACCATGGCAACGACACGGATCAGCGGCACGTACCTGCTCAAGCGGCTGCTGGTGTCGGTGTTCGTCATCTGGGCGATACTGACGCTGCTTTTCGTCCTCCTGAAGGCGCTGCCCGGCGACTACGCCTCCATCCTGACGAACAACCCGGACCTCACCGAAGAACAGCTCAGAGCGATCAAGGCACGCTACGGGCTCGCGGAACCCCTCTGGAAGCAGTACCTGAAGTTCGTCCGGAACTACATACTGCTCGACTTCGGCTTCTCCCTGAGCAGCCCACAGCCCGTCTCGTCGGTCATCTTCGACCGGCTCCCCCGGACGCTCGCGCTCTTCGGGACCGCCGCCATCCTCCAGTACACGATCGGCGTCTTCGTCGGGATCCACCTCGGCTGGCGGCGGGGCTCCCGGTCCGACAAGACGGGCTTTATGACCGGGCTCACGCTCTACTCCATCCCGTTTTTCTGGCTCGCCTGGATCCTCCTGCTGCTCCTGGCGTTCGAGGGGTTCGGCGTCAGCTGGTTCCCGATCGCGCACATGACGCCGTCCTTCCAGTCCGAGTTCACCGGCCTCGAGCTCCTGATCGGCGTCCTGAAACACATGACGATCCCGCTGTTGACGCTCGTGCTCATCGGCTGGGCGGCCGCCATGCTCGTGACCCGGACCTCGATGCAGGAGGTCCTCGACGAGGGGTACATTCAGACCGCCCGGGCGAAGGGGCTCGCGCCGGCGACGGTGAAGTACAAGCACGCGGCGCGAAACGCCCTGATCCCGGTCATCACCCAGGGGCTGGTCGCCATCGTCTTCTTCATCGACGGCAGCGTGATCGTGGAGACGGTGTTCAACTGGCCCGGCATCGGCCTGCTTCTCGTCTCCGCGATCCGGACCCGGGACTTCCCGGTCGCGCTGGCGGCCTTCTTCATGCTCGGCGTGCTCATCGTGTTCGTCCGGCTGCTGACCGACGTCCTCTACACCTACCTCGATCCACGGATCAAGTTCGGTGAGTCACAATGAGCGGCGAAGCACAGGGATCGATCCTCGGGCGGTATCAGAGCACCTACGACACGTGGGAGCGACGCTGGACGCGGTTCAAGCGCGGCTGGGCCCGGTTCACGAACCACCGGCTCGGCGTGCTCGGGCTCGCCTTCCTCGCGCTGCTCGTGCTCGTGGCGATATTCGCCCCGTTCCTCGCACCGCACTCGACGACGTGGAAGGCCCCGAGTTCGTTCGACGAGGGCGGGTCGAGCAGCGAGTGTGAGAGCCTCGACTGCCTGGCCGAGGAGAGCGAGACGTCGATCTCTCACCCCCACCAGCCACAGTTCGGCGAGCCGTACTTCGCGCCGCTGGGGACCAATCACCGCGGCCACGACGTCCTGACGCGCCTGATCTACGGCACCCGGATCACGCTCTACATCGGGTTCGCGGCCGGCATCCTCTCCTCGCTTGTGGGGGTGCCCCTGGGGCTGATCAGCGGCTTCTACGGCGACACGTGGATCGACGAGGCGATCCAGCGCGTCGTCGACATCGTCTACAGCCTCCCGTTCCTGCCGCTGATGATCGTCTTCGTGGCGATCCTCGGCGTCAGCACGACCAACATCATCCTCGCGATCGTGCTCAAGTCCTGGCTGAACAACGCGATCGTGATCCGGGGCGAGACGCTCAGCCTCAA
>CAZAFX010000073.1:0-5333 GCA_964484895.1 uncultured archaeon
ACCGGGATGCGGGACGCGATTATTGATGGCGAAACAGGGGTGCTGGTCCCGTCCCGGGACCCGGATACGTTAGCTAGGGAGGCGACCCGGCTGGTGACGGATGATGCGACGCGGAAGAGGATGGGAGAACAGGGGCGGGACAGGGTCGTACGCGATTTTACTTGGGAGCGGGTCGCCGAGGCGGTAGCAGGAATCATTTAAAGGTTGTATATACGTGCAGGCCAGGATGAAATCCCGCTTCATCCTGCTCCTGGTGGTCGTTCTGTCTCTGGCGGCGCACGGCGCCGCTATCAGTCTAGAAGATTCCGGGACCGGCTCTGTGCGATTAAATTTGACCGCCGCCGAGGGAGCGGCCGGTGACGAGCATAGCATTGATTTCATTGTTGAGTGTGAAGTCTGCGGAGGCAACAGGACGGCGATTGAGGTCCGCCACGATGGGAGGCAGGTACCGTTCGGCCTCAAACGCGTAAACCAATCATTCTACCGGGTGGCGCTTCCGGTGCAGTTTGCGTCCGGGTTCAACGGCTCGATGAGCATCCGAGCTGCTACGGGGTTCAGGAATGTTTCTTGGCGTGAAGCGTACTACCAGGACTATATTGACTTTGAGAACGAATCGAAGCTCCATTCAGCGTATACGGTGCGGGAGCACTGTGATCGGGCATACACTCTGCTACAGGATTCTCGCGTAATCATCCATGGTGACGGGAACGGCTGCGCGGCCAGGATTGTTCGTACCAAGGGTGAAGCAGGATGGAATTTGAGCAAAGGGTTTGCAGTCACGTTTGGCGGTCTTGAGGTTCCTCAAGAGGATAATGTTGCGCTACGGCTGGTGAATGAGACAGGAGGACTGGTATCAACACAGCGAAGCACCAAGAATGATAATACAGCTCACTTCCTAACCTATCGAGAGAAGAAGCGCGTATCCTCATGGGATTTTAAGGAGCCGCAGGATTTACGGATTCGGTCGCACACAAACAGGACGATATCTTGGTCGGTCGATGGATCGTTCGATGGACTTTCCTCGCCGATTCCGGGAGGTACAGGGAATGCGACGTGGATGGTTGTCGGTATTAACCCGGGCACCATTTCACTAGACTGGATTGGTGCCCGTCGCACGGCAGACGTGGACGTGAAAGCGGTGAAGGCCGAAAACGGACTTGATAGGCGGGAGCGGCAGATGATAATAGTTGACAGCGACCGGAGGAACATCCTCGCGGCTGCGGCGACGGATGTGCCGGTGCTGGTGGCGAGGAACGTGTCGTGGGTGCAGCGGCGGCTGGTGGATGCGTACGGTGCGAACACGGTGTACGTGCTGGGGGATGTGGGCGGCCTGGCGGGGCTGGACGGGGTGGCCGTGGAGCGCATCGGGCGGTGGGAGCTGCCGCGGCTGTTCTTCCCGAACGCGTCGCGGTCGTACTACGTGGATCCGGCCGACAGGCACAGGGCGGTCGCGGCGGCGCAGCTCGCACACGCTGCGGGGCGGCCGCTGGTGTTCCGGCCGCGGCCGGGGAGCGTGAACCTGACCGGGAACACGACGCGGGCGATCCTGGATGCGTACGTGGACGCGGTGCAGGACCGGGGCGGGACCGTCGACCACGTGGTGGTGGGGAACGTGCGGCGTGCCGCGGCGGCGTACGGTCCGGTCATCGCGGCGCGGCGGGACGGCCTGTTCGTGCCGGTGGCCGTGCCGGACCCGGTGTACAACGGGTCGGTGGCGGCCGTGAACGCGCGGAACCGTGTGGACGCGGTGCGGCGGCGGGTGCGGAACGCATCGCGGTGGCTGACGCGGCGCGGTGCGTTCCTTGCGTCCGACGCGTACCGGCTGGGCGGGGTGTACGTGTCGCTGCTGCCGGGCGTGCCGCACGTGGTGGAGCCGGACCCGGTGGAGCGGCATGCGCCGGTCGCGGATCCGCGGGACGGGGCTTGGTACGTGACCGATCTGCCGTACGGCGACCTGAACAATGATAGCGACGTGGACGCGGCGGTGGGCCGGTACGCCGGCGGCCCGGCCCTGACGAGCGCGATGTTCGTGCGGGGGCAGGTGGAGCGGGGGCCGGACAACGCGCTGGTGGCGTCGGAGTACCTGCACACGCACTGGCCGGTGGTGCTGGCGTACCTGGGCGGCGGGATGTGGAGCGGGAAGTCGCTGGCCGCGACGCTGACCGACCAGGGGTACAACGTGTCGCGGGCGGTGGAGTACCGGGCGGATCCGGCGTCGTTCGTGGTGGAGCTGACGCCGGCGAACATGGAGGTGGTGATGGACGACCAGCGGGCCATGGGGGCGAAGGTGGGGGCTGTGCTGGGTGAGAGCGTGGGTGAGGCAGCGTCCACCGCGCTGGTGTACGTGAAGGCGCTGAGCTACGTGGAGCGCGGGCTGCGGAACTACCTGGAGTTCGACTGGGCGACGCTCGGGTTCGACGCGGACCGGGCGGTGCGGCGACTGCAGCAGGAGGACCTCCAGCTCAAGAACGTGACGTTCGTGAAGCGGACCGCGCGGCGGACGGCTGACAGGTTCGAGACCGGTGACGGGCTCAAGGAGGGCGTCATCCGGGCGCTGCAGGGGGAGGGCATCCAGCAGGCGATCGGGGAGGCGGCGTACGCGTTCCTCTGGCCGGACCGGTACGACCGGCTCACCCAAGAAGAGCTGCGGCGGGAGCTCCCGCACCAGAAGGTCGTGCACTACACCGGTGTCGGGAACGGGTCGGCGTGGCACCTCCCCAACCCGTACGACGCCGCCACGCCGCTCGGCGTCGTGAAGACGGACCGGTACACCGGCACGGACAACCTGATGCCGTCAGAGCTCCCGCGACTGCGCGCCCGCCTCGTCTACGACAACTCCGACCTCGCCGCCCGTCCCAACGCCTCACGGACGCAGCTCTGGCGGCAGTTCCTGCTGCACGGCTCCGCGGCGTTCGTCGGCGCGTCCTCGGTCAACTACGCGCCGTACGCCTCCGAGATCGACACCCGGTTCTTCGCCCACGGCTACACCGCCGGACAGAGCCTCCGCCGCGCCGTCAACGCGTTCCGGGACGACTACCTGACGTGGGACCCGTTCAACGCCGTGGCGCGCGGCGGCACAGTCAAGCGCAAGATGCTGCGCAGCGTCGTCTACTACGGCGACCCCACCATGCCCAAGGACCCGGCGCCGCGCGACCGGCCGTACAGCATCGACACCGCCTGCCGCGACGGCCGCTGCCAGCTCACCGTCACCATCACACCGAACCACACGGTCACCGGCAGCGGCGCGAACCGCACCCTCACCGCTGACGGGAACGCCAAGCTCCTCCGCGCCCACCATCCCATCATCCCGCTCGTCCAGGGCACGTACACCCTTCCCGGCAGCGCCACCGTGGGCGGCCGCACCGTCAGCCACACCACGGACAGCGTCGGCAACGTCACCGTCCCCACCGTCACCCCGCTCTCCCACGGCGGCACCGCACTCCCTGGCAACGCCACCAACCGCAGCGTCCCCGGGAACGCCACCCGCGTGACTGTGGAGCGGACCATCGACAACCGCATCCGCATCGCGTTCACCCAGGCCGCGTTCCGGTACGACGCCGGCACCGACAGCGCCACGCTGTACAACAGGACGGTCATCACGGTCAACTACACCACGCCGTTCGACATGCAGGTCTCCGCCGATGACACGCGCACCGGCCGCGCGACCCGCATCCGGGCGACGTTCACCAACACCGGCGACGCAACCGTCGCGGGCAGGCTGCTGCTCCGCATCGGCAACGCCACATCCTACACGGCCCGGGAACGCCCGGTCGCGTTCTCCACCGATACCGCCACGGAGACCGTCCCGTTCACCCCCCGGTTCAACGGCACCTACACGGTGAAGGCATTCCTCATCGTCGGCAACCACACGCTCGGGCCGCGCACCGCCACGTTCACCGCCGCCGACCCTGCCGCCCTCCAGCGCGGCCTCCGCCTCACTGAGCTCCACCCTGACCCGGCCGGCCCGGACCGGTACCACGAATACCTCGAGCTCCACAACCCGTCCCCGCACCCTGCCCCGCTCGACGGCCTGGAACTGCGCGACGGCGCCACCGCCGCACCGCTCACTGGTACCGTGCCGCCGCACGGCCGCCAGACCATCAACGTCACCGCCCTCGGCCCGGCGGTCCACCTCGACAACGGCGGTGATACCGTGACACTCCACCGGTGCCACGACGACGTGCGGGACACCGTCACCTACCCGGCGATGGACGAGGGAGAAATGCGGCGGTGGAACGCCTCCGGCGACCTGACACCGGACGCTGTCGGCGCTGACGACAACGAATCACTCATCATCGCCAACCCGACGAACCGGTCCATCACGCTCAACCGGACGGTCATCGCCGAGGACGACAGCCGCGACTCCCTCACCGGCCAGCTCCCCCCGAACAGCACCCGCCGTATCATCCTGGAGAGCGTCACCCTCAACAACGGCGGCGACACCATCGCCCTCGTCACCCGCCGCTGCACACGGCTCGCCCGGGCCGCCTACGACGATACAACGGAGAACCGGTCGATCGGCCGCCACCCCGCATCCGGTACGTGGACCCGCATGCCGCCCACGCCGGGCGCCCCGAACACCGTCGCTGACGGTGCAGCGCCCGATGACGTGGTCGTCAACGAGCTGCTCCCGCAGCCTGAGACAGGCGACGAGTTCGTCGAACTGCACAACCCGGCGGATGAGCGGATGGCGCTGCACGGCGCGACCCTGGAGGACGCCGCTGGCAACCGCCTCCCGCTGCCCGCGGCCATCCCGCCGCACGGCTACCGCGTCGTCGAGACGGCCGCGGTGCTCAACAACGGCGGTGACACGGTGCGGCTCCGCGCCGACGGGGAGACAGTCGACACGCTCTCGTACGACGGCAGCGCACCGGGGCGGGCAGTCGGCCGCAGCCCCGACGCCGCCGACACCGTCGAACGGCTGCCACCCACACCCGGCGGCCCGAACTCCGTCGTGCGGACGTCCGATGACGACGGCGGCGGGGACGGCACGGTTGAGGTGACCCGTATCGCCGTCACCGGTCCGCACGACGCCGCAGCGGCGGATGCATCCGCACCGCCGGAGGAGCAGGACGCCCCGTTCGTGGATGTCTCGGTGCCGGACATCGCGTTCGCGGGCGCGCCGTTCACCATCGACGCCACCATCAACGCATCAGCAGCCCACGAAGAGGTGTACGCGTACGCCTACGATGGTAACGAACCGGTCACGGAGGACCGGACCGGGAGCGGCGCGTGGACGGCCGTCCGCCGGCAGGTCGCCCCCGGCACGCAGCAGGTGTCGCTCGCACCGGTCGTGGAGCCGAACAGGACCGGCACGTTCCCGGTCGCCGTCC
>CAZAFX010000074.1:0-5330 GCA_964484895.1 uncultured archaeon
CAGGAACATGTCGTCCTGGTAGTTGTCGTAGTGCCCGCTCTCCTTCCACAGCTCGGTGCGGAACAGGTGCGGCGTCTCCACCGGCCGACAGCCCCGATTCGCGTTCAGCTCCTCGATGAACCCCTGCAGCGCGTTCAGCACCCGCTTCCCGTTCGGGTGGTACAGCGGCAGCCCGGGGCCGGTCGCCTCCTGGATACTGAACAGGTCCATCTCCTGCCCGATCTTTCGGTGGTCCCGCTCCTGCGCCTTCCGCCGCCGCTCCAGATAGTCCTCCAGCTCCGCCTCGGACGGGAACGCCGTCCCGTGCACCCGCTGGAGCATCTCGTTGTCCTCGTCGCCCCGCCAGTACGCCCCGGAGATCTCCAGCAGCGCGAACGCCCCCACCGCCTCGGTGCTGTTCAGGTGGGGGCCCCGGCACAGGTCCCGGAACTCGCCCTGCGCGTAGAAGCTCACAGTGTCACCGTCACTTGCCTCATCGGCAAGGATCTCCCGCTTGAACCGGTTATCCGCATAGAACTCCTCGGCCTCGTCCCGCGGCACCTCCTCCCGCTCCACGGGCAGGTCCTCCTCGACGATCTGCTCCATCTCCGCCTCGATATCCTTGAGGTCGTCCTGGTCCAGGTCGACGCCAGCCACGTCGTAGTGGAACCCGTCGTCGGTGTACGGCCCGATAGTCAGCTTCGCCTCCGGGTGCAGCCGCTGCAGCGCCTGCGCGAACACGTGCGCCGCGGTATGCCGCAGCACCTTCACGTAGTCATCGTGCCCCTCGGTCACAATCTCCAGCGCGCAGTCCTGCTGCAGCGGCGCCTCCTTCGCCACGAGCTCCCACGCGCCGTCCTCGTCGTACCGGACCTTGCCGGCGACGGTGTCGTCACCCAGTCCCGCACCGATCTCGTATGCGACGTCCTCGACGGTGGCGCCGTCCTCCACGGCCATCACCGATCCGTCCGGCAGCGTCACCTCGATCATCGCGCATCACCAGAAACCATGGGCAGGGCAGCAGCACGGCTCACCGCGTCACCGGTGCCGGACTGTAAAACATCCACCCTGCATACCCTCAACGACGCACCCACGGTTTTTAAACGTGTCGCCCGTCCCGCACCTGCGCAGTCCGGTCCACCAGCCGTCCGTCTCGCGCCGCGACGTAGCACCGGTCATGGTCGGTCTCGGCCTCGTCCGGCATGACGGGTTCCGGCACCTGGTAGACGCCGTCGGCGTCCACGCCCAGCGTCTCACCCATCGTCGCCCCGTGCGGGTTCGGCAGCGGTTCCGACCCATGCTCTCGGTCCGCGTAGATATCACCCACTGCATCCTGCAGGTAGCCGGTGACCGCGTCCCAAGCCTTGTCCGGGGCGGCGTCCGTCACGACCGCGGCCTCGTCGAACGACGCGCCCGTCTCCGCGGCGGCCCGCCGGTGGCCGTACCGGACCTGATCGAGTTTTCTCTCGCCGACGGCGTGCAGCATCGCGACGGCGCCGCTGTCACGGTCGCGGAGCGCGACGCCGTAGCAGAAGATGAGGCTGCCGGTCTCCAGCCCGGTGTACCCGGTCTCCTCCCTGAGGTCGTCGTCGAGGTACGCCATCTGGCCCTCGTCCACGCCGAGGACGGACTCCTCGTCGGGCCGCAGGGCAATCGCACGCCATTCGGGGGTATCCATGGGACTATTGGATATGAAAGGAGGAAAAGGAAAGGGGAGGAAGGGGCGCGGGTGTTTACGCCGCGACCTCGAACTCGTCGTTCAGGCCCAGCTCGTCGACGAGCTCCTTGGACCGGTTGCGGACCGTCACTTCCGTGACGTTCAGCATCTCCGCGACCTCCTTCTGCGTCCGCTTCTCGCCTTCGATGTTGGAGCCGATGTAGAGGGCGGACGCGGCGATGCCGGTCGGGGCCTTGCCGGCGAGGATCTCCTTGTCCTTCGCCGAGTCGATGATGGTCTTCGCACGACCTCGGACCGTGTCGGACAGGTCCAGCTTGTCCGCGAACCGCTTGATGTGGTCCTCCGGCTGCGGCGGGACGACGCGCATGTCCATCTCCCGGCCGATGTACCGGTAGGACTTACCGATGCGCCGCTTGCCGACGCCGGTCACGTCAGAGATTTCGTCAAGCGTCCGCGGCGAGCCCTCTTCCCTGGCCACGATATAGATCAGCGCAGCCAGCATCTCCGACATGTCACGGCCGCGCATCAGGCCCTTGTCCTTCGCTTCCTCGACCAGGCCGGTCACTTCTTCATGGACGGACCGCGGTAGCTCCAGCTGGGAGATGATCCGGTTCAGCTCGGATAGCTCGAACGTCGAGCTGTCGCCGCCGGTGTTCTGCCACTTCTCGATACCGGAGTAGTTCGCCCGCGACTGCGTCCGCGACCCCGAGCGGAAGTCCCTGCGCTCACCGGCGCCCCCTGACTCGTTTAGGTCGGCACCGCACTCGCTGCACTCCTGCCCGTCAGCGGTCGCGCCACAGCTTGGACATACGGAAAGGTTTTCGTCCAGCGTACCAATGTCTGCTTGCTCTGCGAATGCTTCTACCATTGTCAGTACCCCCACGCCCCCACGGCGTGCCCTTCCACTATCCAGCCGGCATTTATAAATCTTTGCCTTCCCCCAGTCCCCCTAGAGTTGTTATTCATGAGTACCAACACACTATTGCACACCAATAATTATAAATGTACTCCTTCTCCCGTGGCATCGACCCCGACCGGTCATACGTTTATATACGTTTGAACCAATACGGTGAACATGCGTCAGCATCCGAACCGGGGTGGATGTTTTTTCGCACCCGGCTCCCAGAACCTGCGCTGGCGCTGACGGTATCGGACGGTTCTCCACTGCACGGCGTATAAGTCACCGATCAGCCGGACAAACCCGCCGCATCCACAGCACAGGGGGTGAGCACCATCTGTATCTCCGGGACGTACCGGTCGCTCGTCGAGGACGATGACGTGTCGCTCGATGACCGCGAGCTCGACCCGTCGTACGACCAGCCCGACGGCTACGACCTCGAGCCGCGCTCCGACCGGTCCATGGTCGACCAGTTCCTGTGATAAATCCTGCATCCCAACGCCGGGGCATGGACGTGACCGAGGCCGGCCCCGGTGACCCTGTCGTCACGGTCATGGGCGGCATCCACGGCGACGAGCCCTGCGGCCCACGCGCCATCCGCCGCGTCCGCGAGGCGGCCGGGTTCCAGCGCGGCGTCCGGTTCATCGTCGCGAACGAGCCCGCGCTCGACCGCGGCGTCCGCGCCGTTGACACGGACCTGAACCGGGCGTTCACAGATCCCGGTGGCGCTGCGCATGAGCAGCAGCTTGCCGCAGCGCTCCAGCCGCACGTCCGCGACCAGGTCGTCGTCGACCTGCACTCCACGCGGGCGTCGGACCGGCCCCACGCCATGGTCCACGGCATCGACACGGACACGGCCGGGCTGGTCCGAGACACCGGGCTCGATACCGTGGTGGACGTGTCGGACGTGATCGGCGGCACGCTCATCGCACACTGCCGGTGCGGCGTCGCGGTCGAATGCGGCCGGACCGGCACCACTGAAGCAACGGAGACCGCGGAGCGCGTCGTCAGGCGGGTGCTGGCAGCCCGCGGCGTGATCGACGGCCCCGTCGCCCGGTCGGACCCGGCCATCTACCGCCTCACGGGCACGGTCTCGGGTGCGGGGTACCGGTTCACCGCCCGCAACTTCGAGCAGGTCGCCGCGGGCGAACCGTTCGCGCGCGACGCTGACGGCGCTCCGGTCGTCGCGGACGAGCCGTTCTACCCGGTGCTGATGTCGACAGATGGTTACACCGACCGGCTCGGCTACACGGCGGACCGTGTCGGCCTGCTCTCCGACTATGTCAAGGATTGAACATTCGTTTACTTCAGTTGGGAAGGTGTATTTAAAATTTTAGCACACCGATAGGAGTGCGATGACTCCGGTCGGTGCGACCGCTGCTGCTGAACGGATGTCGCCGACCGGTACCGCTGCCATCCTGGGTATCCTATCGATTATTCTGCTGATCCTGTAAGGGATCAGCCTCCACCGTTTCGGCTTCTGGAGGGTGAGTCTCCATGCAACGCACGACACAACCGACGCCATACCGCCGCACCGTATCCATGCAGGGACGACGGACCTTACACCGTTCAAACCCGAGGACCTGTCTTGCTGGAGGTGATGTATGATGCCACTCATGTCCGAGATGATGTCGGAGGAGGCACCCCGGTATGAATCGCGGGATGTCGCCACCGACGACGTCTTCGTCGACGAGGAGACCGGGGAGACGTACGGGTTCGGCGACCTCCCGTACTAGTCGTCCCGGGCCGCCTCGAACAGGGCGACGGCCTCCTCGCGCGCCGCGCCGTGGTCGACGATCGGTGCCGGGTAGTCCTCACCGAGGATACAGCTGCAGGACTCCTGCACGTCGGTGGGCATCTCGTGCGGCCGGTGGATGTGCTCGTCCGGGACGTCCGCCAGCGCGTCCACCCAGTCCCGGATGTAGGTGCCGTCGGGGTCGAACTTCTCGCCCTGGGTCCACGGGTTGAAGACGCGGAAGTACGGCTGGGCGTCGGTCCCGATGCTGTACGCCCACTGTATGCCGCCGACCATGGCGGCCTTCTCCGCGTCCACGAACCACGTCTTGAAATGGTCGTGGAGCTTCCGCCAGTCGACGTGGAGGTCCTTGGCGGCGAACGAGGCGACCACCATCCGCGGCCGGTTGTGCATCCATCCAGTGCTGCGGAGCTGCCGCATCGCGGCGTCCACGAACGGGTAGCCCGTCCGCCCGTGGATGAACGCGTCCCACATCGCCGCGTGTTCGTCGTCCCAGTGCCAGTCGATGCTCCGGTACTGCTCCAGGAACGCCTCCTCCACCGTCTCCGGCCAGTGGTACAGCACCTGCATGTAGAAGTCCCGCCACGCCAGCTCCTCCTCCCAGGTCCGCACCCCGTCCCGGTCCGCACCGGCCTGCTTCGCGGCCTCGGCCGCGGCGTAGGCCTCCCGCGGCGACACGGTCCCGAACTTCAGGTGTGGTGACAGCTTCGAGGTCGCGTCCGCTGCCGGGATATCCCGCTTCTCATCATAGGCCCCGATACGCTCCTTGAACGCCTCTAATCGCTTCAGCCCCGCGCCCCTCCCGGGCGTCCACCATGCGTCCAGGCCCGGGTCCTCGACCCCCAGCGCGTCCAGCGATGGCACGTCGTCGGCCGTGAGCGACGGCGTCCGGAACCCTAGGACATCGCGCGGCGTGTCCATCCCGCGCTCGAACCATTTGTCCCGGTAGTAGCTGTACACCTTGTACGGCGTCCCGCTGTTCGTCTTGATGCTCTCCGGCGGTGCCAGCACGATGTCGT
>CAZAFX010000075.1:0-374 GCA_964484895.1 uncultured archaeon
AATATAAATTGCCGTGCGACCGCCGAAGCGCATAAAAGAATCGCCGTCCCTGCAACGGACCACGCGATGACCGACGATTCCCGCCCCACGGACCGCCTCTTCGCCTATATCGAGGACACGTTCGACCGCCCGTTCACCACGGACGAACTGGCACGGCGTGCCGCACCAGCGCTCGACATGGACCACGTCCCGCAGACGTTCGCCGCGCTCACCCGGCAGGACCGGTTCACCGACCGGTACCGCGCCACCGTACTGGACCGGGACGCGCCGTTCATCACGGACGGCTACACGGACGAGGAACTGGCCGCGCTCGGCGGCATCCGCGACTACCTGGACCGGGAGGACGCCTGGGTGCAGGGCCGCGCGTTCCCGGC
>CAZAFX010000075.1:384-4553 GCA_964484895.1 uncultured archaeon
CCATCGACGCCGATGCGCGATGGGTGCGGTCCGAGCCGTACGACACCGCGATCGATGCGTGGAACAGTGACGTGTACGACGCGCTGACCGAGAAGGGCGCGATCAGCCGGCACGGCGGCTGGGCCATCATGTCGGAGGATGCCCTGGTCGCAGCGTACGCGGCCACAGGAACACCGGTGTACGAACGGGACGCCGAACTGCGCATACCGACGCCAGTGTTCGACGCGGACGGGGCGTGACCGATGCCCCGCGGCGTCGCAGACCTCACCCGCACCCAGCAGGCCCTCATCACCGAACTGTACCACGACCACCGCCACATCGTCCCCCGGGACGACCTGCAGCTGGACACGCCGCAGGACCGCGGGACGTTCGGCTCCCTCGTCGCCGACGGCATCTACACGGACGTGACAGCCGACGACGCCGCACTCCTCGCTGCCATCAACGAGTACATCACCGACACCGGCCACCCCCTCTCACCGGACACGGCCGCCATCCAGCGGTACGAGGCCGACATCGACCGGTTCGACCCCGCATCGTTCGGTCGCCTCCGCCGCTCACCGCTCCTCACCGACCACCACGGCACCGTCACGGTCTCCGACATCGGCGCCACAGTCCTCGACCGGTACGCAGACCACCACTTCGACACCGCCTACTGCCTGACGACGGACGGCGCCGCGATGATGGCGGATGCCCCCCTCTCACACCGCCACCCCGCCCTTTACGACGCATACACGGAGATGCTGGACGACGGCGACCCGCACGACACCATCATCACCATCAGCGGCGAACGCGGCACCGGCACCAGCACCCACGCCGCCGACCTCGCTGACGCGCTCGGCCTCCGCCACATCGACAGCGGCACGTGGTACCGCGACGCCGCCGCCGACCTCGGCATGACCCCTGGCAGGCTCCGCCGGAACAGGGACTGGATCGAACAGATGGAGGACCGCAACTTCGACCTGGAGAACGATGCACACACCTACCGGGTCGCCGGCAGCGGCGACCCCCTCATCGTCGAAGGCCGCCTCGCCGCCGCCGCGCTCGCAGCGGACCGCGGGGACGGCCAGCCCATCGCCCCCGTCCGCATCCGGCTGACCTGCGACGACGACGTGCGCGCCGCCCGGTACGCCGTCCGCGAGGACATCGCCGACACCGACGACCCGGCCGCCGTGACGCCCGACGCACGCGCCACCGCCACCGAGGAGATCGCGTCCGGCGACGCCGCCATCTACGGCGCGTTCGCGGAGACCTACGCCGGCATCGACCCGCGCGACGACCGCTACTACACGCACACCGTCGACAACTCGGGCGCCTACGATGACACCCAGCAGGAACTCCGGGCCCTCGTCCGGGACCGCGGCCTCGCCCCCTGACACCCTTTTATACCTCCCGCCGCATCCGCACCCATGCTCCTCCTGGTGCGGTACGGCGAGATCGGGCTGAAGAGCGCACAGGTCCGCGCAAAATTCGAGCAGCGCCTCCGCGACAACCTTGCCGCCCGCCTCACCGCCTCCGGCATCGATGGAGACATAGTCGAACGCGATGACCGCATATTCGTCGATGTCGAACCAGACGACGCTGCCGACGCAGCACTAGCGCTCTCCCAGGTCCCTGGTGTCGAGTCGGTGTCGCCGGTCGAGACAGCCGCCCTGGAGATGGACGCGATGGGGGACGCCGCCCTGACGGTCGTCGCCGGGACGGACGGCGAGACGTTCGCCGTGGACGCCCGCCGCGCCGGCGACCATGCATTCACCAGCGACGACATCGAGGCCGCCCTCGGCGACCGCATCCGTGCGGAGACCGACATGGCGGTGGACCTCGACGACCCGGACGTCACCGTCAACATCGAGGCCCGGTACACGACCGCCTACCTGTACAGCCGCACCGTCGACGGCGTCGGCGGCCTTCCCGTCGCCGACGACGCCCGGGTCGCGGTCCTGATGACGGACCGTGCCGCGACCGTGGCCGCCGCCCGCCTGATGACCCGCGGGTGCACCGTCTACCCCGTCTACACCGGCCACGAACCCGACGCGCTCGAGCCGGAGATGGAACTCCTCCGCCAGTTCGACCCCGGCGTGAAACTGACGACGCTCCAGGACGAGGACCCGGCCGCCGCACTGGTCACCGTCGCCGACCTGTACGACTGCACCGCGGTCGCCCACCCCGCCACCACGGCGGAGCTGGCGGACGCCGCCCTCGAGGTCGACCGCCCGGTCCTCTACCCGAACTGCGGCCGCACCGAGGCGGCAGTGCTGGACGAGTACGCGGCACTCATGCCCGCCCCGGTCACGCCGTGAGCGCACATTCACAATCTTTAAATGTAGGGGATGAAGAGGTGGCGGTATGGCCGAGGAGGACATCGACTTCGACCGCGTGGAGTACGTCACCAACCGGCGGCTCCCGAACGATGACGACGAACTGACGGGCCACATCAAGATGTACTCCTACGACGACGTCAACTTCGTCTACACCCTGAAGTGCCCGCACTGCGGCGAGACCACCCAGGGCGAGAAGGAGATGGAGAACCGCCCATACTACATCAAGTGCAGCGAGTGCGGCGAGAACAACCTCATCCGCAAGATGAAGGGCTCCAACTCCTCCGAGGTCAAGCGCCCCGGCGGCGACGAGACGGGCGCGGACGAGGACGTCGACGACGCCGTCTGACCGCCACCGTTAAAAGGACTCCTCCCGTTTCTCAGGGCTGAGAGCTGCCATGACGCTCGAGCCCACGACGGACATCCTCCGGCAGGAGCGCGACGACGCGACGGTGTTCCGGTTCACCGGCGAGCTCGTCTCGATGCTCCAGCACCACGGCTGCGACGACGCCGCGTACGACCTCCACGACGCCTGGGGTGACAGGGAGGCATCCCTCGACGCGCTCGACGCCCACCTCGACGACCCCGGCGTGCAGGCCGCGCTGATCGACGGCATCCGCGCCGACGCTTTCTCGACCGGACGGGACGCCGCGGCGCTGCTGTTCGCCACGGAACACCCTGCAGCCGACCACCGCTACGAGCCCGGCACAGGCCGCGTCGAGGGCGGCGTGCTGGACGAGCCGTACGTCCGCCCCATGTTCGAGGCCCGGACCACGGGCACCAAACAGCTGTACACCGACATCGCCGAGGACGTGGTCGACGTCCGCCCCGTCGTCCCGCAGGACCTCCCGTACCGCGACCGGTTCGACACCGCGATGCGGTGGTGCCAGGCGTTCCGCCACAACTACGACACCCTCAGACGCGAGACCCCGGTCAACGTCCCCGAGATAGAGCTCGTGGTCGCGGACGAACCAGGCGACGACAGGCCGTGGCCGTACGCCCTCACGGAACGCATCCACGGCGACCACCTCCAGGAGTTCTTCGACGACCCCAGCGAGATGGACCACGACTGGTGGGTCGCCATGGAGGCGTACAAGACGTTCAACGACGCCGGTCGGGACCTCGCCGAGGACGGCAGGATATCCTACCTCTCCGGCGTCACCCAGGACGACTTCATCCTCGCCCGCGACGGCCTCTACTTCGTGGACGCCGGCGGCTACGGCCACCACACCGACGACCAGCTCACGGACAGCCCGCACACCCCGGCCGACTGGCAGGAGCAGCGCGACCCGGACCACTGGACCGGGTAACAACTTTTTTCAACCCCGCTTCCAAGGCATGACCATGCCCCGGCTCGTGAAACACGACGCGGACGGCCCGGTCAAGGTCGAGGTCGGCGGCGAGGAGAAGTGGATGTGCATGTGCGGCCTCTCCGACGACAAGCCGTTCTGCGACGGCAGCCACCACGACACCGAGGACGAGGACGACGACACCCTCTACGTCTACAGCCACGACGGCGACCGCGTCCCGGTCACCAGCTTCTACAGCAACGACTAGTCCTCCGTCCGGTCCCGGGGGAAGACGTCCGGGTTCGCCGAGACGACCCACCCCGCCACCTGCTTCCGGCTCGGGGCGTTGCCGTAGACATCCACCAGCCGCGCCGCCAGCTCCTGCGGCCCGGTCGTCAGCGGCGTGCAGTCGAGCGGCGGCCGCCGAGATCCTGATCGTTCACGGTACGCCCGCGCCTCCGCCGCTGTGACCTCCTGCCCGGACAGGAACGCGTACAGCCGCGCCAACTCGTCGTCCCCCACGGCCCCGCCCGCCTCCGGCTCCACCTCGTTGGCCGTCACCGGC
>CAZAFX010000075.1:4563-5324 GCA_964484895.1 uncultured archaeon
CACCCCGTCCAGTGCCTCCCACCGGTACGCCCGGTCCACCACGTCACCGAGCGCCGCCACGGGCCCCGCGCCGTCCCCGTCCAGCCACGCGTCCAGCTCCGCGTCCCACCCGTCCGGCGACCGCGCCAGCCGCGCGTTTCCAACAGCGCCGTTATCCCGCTGCACGTACCGCACCTCGAACCGGTCTCCGCCGTACCCAAGCGTGGCGCGCCGTCGCCCCCGCTGTGCCGGCGCCGGCACCCGCCCGGGCCGCTCCGCATTATGCACCGCCGCATCGGGCAGCAGCCCGTCCGGGTCTTGGTACCGCCGCCGGTAGGCCCGCCCGGTCTCGTACATCCCGGTCTTCGCCCGGCCCTTCACCGCGCCGTGGGCCGCGGCGAGGTCGGCTGCCAGCCGCGCCAGGTCGTGCGCCGCGGCGTCGTACGCGTCGTCAACGCCGTCGGGATTAACGCCGCCGGCGTGCGGGTCGCCGTCCTGCCAGTCCGCGGCCGTCGGATGCATCGCACCCCTTCCTTGTACGGCGCCGCGTTAATAGCCGACCCGGGTCAATGATATCAGTAATATCTTAAAGTCCTGTTGTCCTGGAAGGATGCATGGACGAGACGCGGTCGCTGATCGCGCAGGGCGGGGGCGGCCTGGTGGCGTACATCCCGAAGCAGTGGTGCGATGCGAAGGGGCTGGAGGCAGGAGACGACATCCGGTTCACCACGGAGGGGGACGGCTCGCTCCGCGTCACTGCCGACGCGACGCCAGCACGCCGC
>CAZAFX010000076.1:0-5261 GCA_964484895.1 uncultured archaeon
GAGGTCATCTTCCTCCGCCATTTCGCGACCGCGGTCGACCCGGCTGTGCCGGCGGCGGAATGGCCGCTGTCCGCGGAGGGCCGGGCGCAGCTCACGGCGTTCCTCGACGATCCGCCGGCCGTGGACGGCGTGTACACGAGCCCGGAGCCCAAGGCATTGGTGGCGGCCCGGGCCGTCGCCGAGCAGGAGGAGCTGCCGCTCGAGGAGCTGGAAGCATTGCGGGAGGTCGACCGGAGCGGCGAGGGGTTCATCGAGGACCATGACCGGTACGTGGAGATGGTGCACACCTACCTGACGCGGCAGACGGTGCCGTTCGACTGGGAGGACCAGGATGCGGTCATGGCCCGCATCCGGACCGCCCTGGACGCGTTCCCGGATGACGACCGCCTGCTGGCGGTGACCCACGGACTGTGGCTCGCCATGCTCCTCCCCCGCGTCCGCGACAGCGACCCGGCCGCGTTCTGGGAGGACCTGGGATTCGGGGATACCCTCCGCTGCGATCTGTCACGGCTCCGACGTGCATTCAGGGCGTGAGCTTCTACTACAGCTCCTGAAAGCGGTGGTACGGTTATAAACCGGCACCGGCCACATACCGAACACGACGATGACCCTGATCGAGTTCTACGGCCGGGAGTGCCCACACTGCGAGGCGATGGAGGACAAGGTCGCACGCCTGGAGGAGAACGAGGACGTGACCGTGGACCAGCGCGAGGTCTGGCACGACGACGACAACGCCGCGGAGTTCGAGGAGCTGGACGACGGGCGATGCGGCGGCGTCCCGTTCTTCATCAACACCGACACCGGCGACTGGCTCTGCGGCGAGGCCAGCTACGACAAGCTGGTGGCCTGGGCGACCGGCCAGGACGCCTGACACCGGTACGGCAGCGGTTTAAAACGTTCGCGCGCGCAGCTTCCGGTATGGCGTCCCGCGTCACGCTCGGCGACCTCACGGAGGGCGACCTGGTCCTGTTCAACGACCGGCAGCAGCCGCTCACCGTCACCGCCGTGGAACAGGAACGGGTGTTCGTCGCGGGTCCGCAGGGCGGCGAGTACATGCTGTTCCTGGCCGAGGACGACCCCGAGGCGCTGCTCGTCGCCAAGCCGGGCAACCGCCGGTACGCCTCCTACGTCGAGGACCTCCGCACCGTCGGCGAATGGCGCGAGACCGGCGACCAGGCATGGGAGCACACCGCGACCGGTGCCACGGTCCGCGTCGAGAAGACCGACGCCGGCTTCTGGACCGTCACCGTCCACGACTTCGCCGGCGACCCGCCCGACATCCCGAAGTACGGATTCACCGAGGAGGAGATCGCCGTACAGGAAGCGCGCAGCCTCATCGAGGCCAATCCGGAGGGATGACGGCACGGCTGACTCTGACCTCCCTTGAGCAGGGAGAGTAACACCGCCCGGTATTACCTTGTGTCGTCGCCGAAGACCTCACGTGGGTCGACGCCGGTGATTGGACCGCACTGCTCACTCTTGATGCGGCTACACCAGTAGTGGAACCGGTTCCGCAGCCAGGTGGTGAACGGGGTCCGGGCGCGGACGCGGTCAACGACCAGTCGCTTGTCGTCGGTCCGCCCGGTCCACCGGTCGATCCGGTGGAACTCGATATCGTCCACGTCCACGCTATAGTCCTCCAGTTCCTGCTGTAGCTGGTCCTCGTTATACGGCTGGTCGTATCCGATCGTGATGATGGCTGGGTCGAGATTCTCAACGGGCGCCCACCGGCTCCATTCCGATCCGACGACGACGCTGTCCACGAAGCCGAATGACGCCACCAGTTCGTGGCGGCTGTCCTCGTCCATGTACAGGTCCGGCCGGTTGGAGTCGGCCGCAAGGATGACGTGCAGCTCGTCACCCAGTGTGGCGCTCCGCCGCAGGTAGTAGACCATGCCAGGATGGAGGATGTCGAATGCTCCCTGTGCCACGACCCGTGTCATACCTGCATCATTCCTCGCTTGATACTTAAACATCCGTATACACATATCTTGTGGTGGCGGGAGATGGACGAGACGATATATGTACTGGTCGTAGACCCGGACGCCGACCGCCGCCAAGACGTCGTCGACTACCTGTCGAAGCATATGCGGCTCGTCGTGCAGGATGCCGGGACGGCCAAGGCAGCGCGCGCGGTGCTGGACGACGAGGAGATAGACGTGGTGGTCAGCGAGCACGAACTCCCAGATGGTATGGAGAGGGACGTGTTCCGATATGCCCGGGGGGACCGTTCTGAGATGGGCCGCATCGTCTTCACCGCTGCCGACCGCGAGACCGTGGACCTCAACCCGTTCCACTTCGATTTATCTCCGTGGAACACTACCTACTCGTTCGGCTACATCAACCGCAACGACGATGATGCTCTCCAGCAGCTGACAGACCTTATCGTGGACGGGTACCAGAACAACGTGTTCGCGCCGTACCCTGTTCCGGCTGACGAACGGTCCCGGCGGGAGGCCATTGACTCGATACCGGATACAGCTTATGTACTGCTCGACGATGTCACCGCGCTTGCTGCCGAGCTGTTCGATGTCCCGATGGCGTCCATCCGGCTGATTGAGCGCGACCGCCAGCGGTACATCTCCTGCCACGGCTTCGACGCGGACGAGCTGGCACGGGAGAAGACTATCTGCACGTACACCATCATGGACGACGACGTGCTCGTGGTTGAGGACGTGCAGGACGACCCCCGGTTTGCGGACACGCCGTTCTTCGAGGAGTTGGACATCAACTGGTACGCCGGGGCCGTCATCCATATCGACGACGAGCCCGTCGGCACTCTCTGTCTTGAGGACTGTTATCAGCATGATTTCGGGGAGAAGAAGCGTATTCAGCTTCAGGCGCTGGCCGACCACGCCAGCACACTCATCACCATCGCCCGGGAGCGTGCCGCGGCGGACAGTGACAGAACATCGTCCCAACGTTGAGTAGACGGGCTACTTGCGTTGTGGCGCGGCGTCCAACCAACACCCTTTTTAAGTCGCCCTGCCCACCTCAGTGCAATGCCCATGGAAGATGGCGGTGATGACCCGACGGTGCTCGTCGTCGACAGCGACGGCGACCGCCGCCGCGACGCGATGCGCGCGCTGGAGAGGGAGGAACGGATACGGCCGTTCACTGCCGCGACCGTGGAGGAGGCGAAGCAGCTGTTGCGGGAGGAGGACGTGGACTGCATCGTCTCCGCAGCGTATCTCGACGACGGAGCCGCGGTGGATGTGTTCCGCGCCGCCGCGCAGGACCGGCCGGCGGTCGGCCGCATCATCTTCGACGACATGCGGCCGGAACGGCTACTCGCGGTCGAGCTCAACCTCGTCTACGGCCACATCGACAGCGGCGGCGAGAACGCACACGAGCGCCTGACGGAGATGATTCTGGAAGGATACGACCGTAACGCGTTCGCGCCGTATCCGGTTCCGGAAGACGAGGAGAAACGGCTCGCTGTCCTTGAGGAGTTGGAGGTTGAGGCGAGCGAGGCGCTCCGCCAGCTCGTGGAGCGGGCCGCGGACTATTTCGATATCCCGAAGGCGTCGATTCGTGCCATCGAGCGCGAGGAGCAGCGGTACGTCACCGCGGTCGGGTTCGACGCGGACACCCTCCCACGCAAGAAGGCTGTCTGCACGTACACCATCATGGAAGACGAGGTGCTCGTGGTGGAAAACCTCCAGAGCGATTCCAGGTTCAGCGATGTCGACTTCTACCGGGAGCACGACATCGACTGGTACGCCGGGGCCGTCATCACCGTCGACGGCCACAACATCGGCACCTTCTGCCTCGAGGACAGCGAGCAGCATACCTTCACCGAAGAGGACAAGCAGGATCTCAAGGGGTTCGCCGACCACGCCGCCATCCTCCTTGCCGCCCGCCAGCACCTACGCCAGGACGGTGACGAGTACGCATCCATGGAAGACATCGTCAGGGCCGCGGAGGAACGCGCGGGGAACTGACTGTCGTTGCACAGCTGCTGTCCCGCACAGGACTGACCGTCCTCACCACTCGTCCGCTGACTCCCCGCTCCGCACCGGCCCCAGCCCGTCCGCCTCGTCCGCTGCATCGTCCGCGTCACCGCCCCTGTCCGTCAGGGAGACCTGCTCCATCCGCTCCGCAGCGTCCTCCACGGACAGCTCCTCGTCATGCCGCCGCGCCGCGTGGTCGCGCGCCACGTGCACCACCTCCTCCGCGTCATCGTCCAGCACCCGGAACGCGCAGTCCGGGCACGGATACTGGTGCATACTGCTGGATGTGGCGCCCGGCCTTAAATCGGTGGTGGCGCGTTCGCCTTAAAAATCTCGCGGCCGCAGACGCTGGCATGGCGGCCGACGACCTGCTCCTGCTGACGCACGTCCCGGCTGACGGCCACTACCACGACGGCGTCATCGCGGACGCGGTCGACGACGCGCTCGACACGTTCCCCGGCGACGTCATGGCAGTGGAGCGCCGCCACCACGACGGCCCGCCCCTCGGCGGCCGCGACCGGTACGACGCCGTCATCACCGACACCAACCGCGCCGGCACCCTGCCGACGCCACCGCGGCTCGGCTCGACGACGCCTACGACCGCATTCTCCGTGGCGGCGGCAAGTTCCACCGCTGCATGCGGTTCACGGACAACAAGCTCGACGTCACCGCGTACATCCCCGACCTCGTCTACGTCGACACCGCTGCCGGCCCCCGCACGCTCGCCGACCCCGCACTGCAGGACCTCCATGGCTGGCCGCGGGACGCCGTCAACCAGTACGACTACACTGCCAGGCCCCCCCTGCATCAACGACGACCCGCCGGGCTGACGCGCCGGCCCCGCTCCACTGGCCACGTCATGCCACGGTCAGGTCGCTGCCGGCGCCACCATCCCTGTCCCACTCGATCTCCAGTTCAAGAGACCGTTCCCGGCCCTCATCCTCGACCTCGACCTCGAGGACGGCCTCGTCCGGAATGGATAGCTCGATGGACTGGTCGGCGGAACGGAGCGAGACCGCACCGTCATCCTCCAGCTTCTCCGCGAGTTCGTGAAGATAGGCGGCAATCTCGTGCCGGGCGAGACTGTGTTCCGATGAGAACAGGACGTCTTCAGGCATGGCACAGCATAGGGACTGACGGTTAAAAGGGCTGCGACACCCGCTGGCGTACCGGATGACGCATCGCCGCCGCGGAGCGACGGTCAGTCGCTGTTCTCCTCGACGTCTTCCTCGAGGCCGAGCTCGTCCACGAGCTCCTTGTACCGGTTGCGGATGGTGACCTCGGTCACGCCGACGGTCTCCGCGACCT
>CAZAFX010000077.1:0-343 GCA_964484895.1 uncultured archaeon
GGCCGCACAGCCACGTCCTCGCTGGCCCGGTCCGCCGCGTACTCGCGGATCGTCTCCTCGCACAGGCCGTGCATCTCCCCATCTACGACGACGCTGCCACCGTCCGCCACGCCGTCGATCGCCGCATCAAGCACCGCTGCCTCCTTGTCGGTTGCCGGCAGCGGCCCGTGCGTCCCCGTTTCCACGGACGCATCCATCGCGTCCGCGTACGGCGCGATGAACCGCGCCGTGTCCGGGTGCACGTCCCCGCCGCCCAGCGTCGCCGGCCGGTACAGCGCCACCACCGCCGTCCCCTCGTCCACCCCGGCCCGCTCCAGCACGCCGCCCATATCGCCGGCGTACC
>CAZAFX010000077.1:353-2256 GCA_964484895.1 uncultured archaeon
CAGGCCGGGCAGCCCCATCACCGGGTCACCCTGGTTCTTGTAGATTGTCGGCCGGTCCAGGCAGTGACCGAGATGCGTCCCGATCCGCAGGGTATCGTAGTCAATCGATGCGAAGTCGTCCGGCGCCATGTCGGGCAAGGTGTATGTTGCACCGCTCATACTGTTGCTACTAAAGGGAAATGATTTTAAACCGCAGGGTCAGCTGATGCGGTACCTGAGGATGGCGGCGATGCCGGCGAGGTTGGCGAGGCGGCGGCCTTCCTTGCTGTCGGCGGAGATGATGTGGGTCTCGGCGTCGATCTGCGTGGCCTTCTCCCGGACCATGTCGATGACGTCCCGGGTCTGCTCGATGTCCGGTGAGGAGCCGTCGTCGCAGGTGATATCGTCGACGGCGTCCGGCTCGACGTACTCGACGCGTTCGTCCTCGCCGCAGGTGTAGGTGACCTCGACGCGGTCGAAGTCCTCGGAGATGAGGACCTTGGCGACCGCACCCATCTGGAGGGCCTCAGCGACCTGCTCCAGGCCGTAGGTGGCCTTGCCGTCGTCGTCGCGGAGGTGGCCGAGGAACTCCTGCACGAGCTGCTGTTCGCGGATGGCCTTGGACTCCTGGATGACGTCCTCCGACTTCTCCATCAGTTCGTGGAGGCCCTCCTCGCCGCTGTAGTTGGTGTCCTTGCGGGCGATGACGCGCTCCTGTATCTCGTTGTGGAGGTAGTCCTTGTCCAGGAGGTCGTCCTTCGCGAACCCGGGGCCGCCGACGACGATGCCGAGCAGGTCGCCGTCCCGGGCCGCCTGGAGGAAGGCGTCCTTGGTCTTCTCCGCGATGTCGGAGAGGAACGTGTCGTACAGGTTCTCGCGGATGCGCTCGAACCGCTGCTGGCTCTGCCCGCCCTTCGTCGTCTTGCCCGGGACGTTGGAGGTCATCGTGTGCTTCACCGTCAGGTTGTTTCCCTTGAGGAAGCCGATGGCGGCCTCGGACCGGTCCACGACCACGAGGCCGTAGATCTCGTCGACCACGACGATGTCGTGCAGCGGCTCGGTGACGAACGTCTTGTCGCACCGGTACCGGCGGGACTGGATCGGCTCCGGCGGCACCACCTCCCACAGCTCGATATCCGGGCGGCCCTCCCGCTCCGAGACGTTGCCGCAGAACAGGGCGACGCCGTTCTCCGGGGTCTCGCCCACCTCCTTCAGCCGCCGCTGGATCTTGTCGAGGGCGGCCTGCACGTTCTTCCGGGTCGCCTTGGACTTGATGTTCTCGGCCTCGGACTTCTCCGTCGTGAGGAAGTTGACGATCTTCCCCATGTCGTAGCCCTGTGGGATGTACAGGCTGACGAGCTCCGTGTTCCGCCCGCGGATATCCTCCAGTCGCTCGATCAGCTGCTCCAGCTCGTACTCGTCCATCTCGCCGCTCATGCCGCGGTCACGCACCGGCATGCGGATGCAGGATTAAAAAAGGATGCAGCGGCGCCTCACGGCTCGGTCCCGACCGGCTGCGCCAGTGCGTCCGCGACGGCATCCGCCAGCACAGCCTGCTCGTCGTCGCGGGCGTGCCGGTCCGCGAAGTCGAGCGTCGCGTGGACGACCGGGGGTCGGCACTCCGGGTACTCGTTCCGGAACCGGTAGACGATCTCTCCCTCCACGACGGGCGTCTCGTGTGTCTCCCCCGCCCGTACGTCCGCCGTCTCGATGTAGTTCGGCCGCGTCCGGCTGTCCGTCCGCCGCTCGACCGATGCCGCGTACCCGCGGTCGTCCGCCCACTCCTCGACCGCCTCGATACCGTGCTCGATACGCTCCTCGTACTCGTGCGGCGCGTACGCCCCGGTCGCCGCGAACAGCAGCCCCAGTAGAAAGACAGCAGCGAGGCCGAAGGAGGCGGCGATGATGCCACCGGTGAGCCACA
>CAZAFX010000077.1:2266-5232 GCA_964484895.1 uncultured archaeon
AATTGATCATCCGCGCCGCGGACAGCCGGTCCCCGCGCTTCGGCTGCATCACGTCCACGTCGTGCTCGGTGGGCCGCCCCACCGCCGCGTTCCGCACACCGGCGTAGAGATCGTCCAGCTGCTGCCGCGTGGGCTCGAACGGGTCGTACCGTACCGGTTCCTCGTACGTCAGCTCCACCGTCCCGTCTCCTTCGTCCTCCGCTGATAGGCGTGTCTCGACCGCCGCGACCGGGTCATCGGCCGTTGCATACCGTACCACGCCCTCCACCGCGAGGAGCGCGCCACCCACCGCCAGTCCGAGGTCGAGGTCGATGCCGCCAAGGTGCGCCTGCACACCCAGCAGGTTGAGCGCGGTCCCGGCCGTGGTGGCCGCCGCGCCCTGCCACACCTGCCGCACATACCGGTCGCGGTCGCCGGGCGGGTCCTCGGCCAGCGCCTCCACCACGCCCGCCACCGCGGTCGCACCGTCGAACCCGCGCGGCCCCTGCAGCGTGAACGTGTGCTCCTCCCCGTCGAACGACCCGTACACGTCCCGGATATCATCCGCCACGGCGGCGTACGCCGCATCCGCGTCCTGCCACGTGCCGCCGTACCGCACCGGCCCACCCCTCATTGTTGCCACTGCTTGATGAGTATAACTTAAATATGTCCGGGACGCCGTCTGGGGCGTGGACTACCGCGCGCTCGCTGACACGCTGCCCGACGATGTCGCGACGGAGATGGCAGCGGAGCCGGTGCTGGATGCGCTGGAACCGTTCGACACCGGTGAGGCGGCGAAGGTCACAGCGATTGCCGCCGGCCACATCGGCGAGACGACGGCGGATGCCGGGCAGCCGGTCCTGCGCGTCTACGGGCTCCGGGACTGCATCGGGGCGCTCTGCCACGACCCGGACGCGGGGTACGGTGCCGCGGCGCACCTCAGCTCCCGGGAGGACCCGGACGGGGTCCGCGACCAGTTGGCCGGGTGGTACGACGACCGGGACGGTGGCGACCGGTTCGACGTGACCTGGGCGGTCGCCAACAACCCATCCCGGCCGCACCTCGCGGCGGCCCGCGACGCGCTCCCGGACGACGCGGTGCGGTCCGAGACGTACCGATACGTCGGCGGCCGCGGCAGCGCGGTGCTGGATACCCGGGACGGCGCCGTCACCAACTACCCGGTGGACGAGTCGGTCGCCACCGGCCACATGCTCACCGGGGGTCAGACGCCCGAGTCGTCGCGGGGCCGCCGGTAGGTGAACCGTGCTCCTGTGCGTGCGTCCGCGGCGATGCTCCCGGAGCGACCGGTGTACACTACTGACTCTGTGGCGATATCGGCCGGTCCTGCATCCAGCGTCTGCCGCAGCGTCCGGAACACATCGACATCAGGCCGGTTCCCAATCACGTACGTCACGTCCGCTGCATCCCGACACTCGTCATACATATCGGTCGCAGCCGGGATACGACCGTGCTCCTCGTCACCGGAGGATGCATGCCCAACATGTACGGCGTCCGCCGTCTCGACGACGTAGCCGATGCACGTCGCCAGCCCGTCGGTGGCAGCGATAGGCCGGTCGTCGTCTGGCCGTACGGTCGTGCTACTGCCCTGGCCTGTGTATGATACCGCATCATGCCCGGCCGCTGCCGCGTCAGCGAACGCCGGGTAGCCGTACTGCTCCTGCGGCATATCCGGCGCCTCTACCCTGCTGATATCCGGGTCGGTACGTATATCGGCCGCGAACGCCCGAAAGTCCACATGCTCCCCCATGTATCTACTATTCAGTAGATAATATATAAAAATTTGTATTCGGCGGCCGTTCTGTCATGATGTTTGATATTGATAATATATCAAATATATATCAAATCGGTGTGTAATATGTTCAGCGGATGATGATGACGAATCGGTCGGTCTCGATCATGGTGCCGTCGCCGGTGTAGGTGCGTTCCTCCTCGACCGTGAACATCTCGTCGGTCAGGGTCTCGCCGGCCACGTGCAGCCTGTCGCCGTCGAGCTCGTAGTCGCCATCGTCGAGCGCCGCGTCGATCTCGTCCACTTGCTCGCCGTACTCCGGGCCGACAACGCTGTATTCGAGGGAGATGTCGACGACCGCGGTCTCGACCGGGGCGTCGCCGTCCTCCTGCACCAGGTCCTGCACGTGCATGGCGTCGCGGACCGCGCCGGTGAAGCCGTCGATGGACGGGCCGTAGAGCCAGACCTCGTCGAGCTCGGCGGTCGGCGGCAGCTCGTTGCCGGACTTGTACTTGCGGAGGCCGTGGATGACCTCCATCGCGGCCTCGCCCGCGGCCAGGTCCGCCTCCACGCCGCGGGGCTCTGGCCAGTCCGTGGTGTGGATGCTGTCGTGCGCGTCGCCGGAGACGTAGATGTCGTGCCAGAGCTCCTCGGTGATGTGGCAGAGGAACGGGGCGAACAGCTTGAGGAAGGTGCGGTGGGCCTCGCGGAGCGCGTACCGGGCGGACGGGTCGTCCCGGTCGCGGGCGCGCTGCTTGGCGATCTCCAGGTAGTTGTCGCAGAACGTGTGCCAGAACTCCTCCCGCAGCCGGTTGCGGGCCTTGGCGAAGCCGTAGTCCTGGAGCTGGTCGGTGACGAACGTGATCAGGTCGTCGAGCTCGGCGAGCAGCCACCGGTCCAGATCGTCCAGATCGTCCGGCCGCTCCGGGTCCTGCGGCGCCAGGTCGTCGACGAGCTTGGAGGCATTCCACAGCTTCCGCATCAGCTTCTCGCCGGTGACGAGGTCCTTCTCCTTGAACGGGAAGTCGTCGCCGATGGAGGTGCCGGCGGCCCAGTACCGCGCAGCGTCCACGGGGAACTCGTCCAAGACCTCGTCGGGCGTGACGACGTTGCCCTTGGACTTGGACATCTTCTCGCTGTGCTCGTCCAGCACCATGCCGTTGATCATGACGGTGTCGAACGGGACCTCGCCCGTGTGCTCCAGACATTTCACCACGGTGTGGAACAGCCAGAAGCT
>CAZAFX010000078.1:0-5219 GCA_964484895.1 uncultured archaeon
TCCTCCCGCTGCACGTCTCCCTCCCACCGGTAGATTGACGTGCTCTCCAGCAGGGTGGCGCACGCCGCCGCGCCGTCATCGACGAACCGGTCCGCGAACGACGTCGCGGTCTCCTGGTCCGGGAACGTCACGTAGAACATGCGCATACCGCCGGGTACGCGCCGCATCTTTTAATACCGCCCGGTGAGACGGCTACAAGTGGGATGCGGCTCGCCGACCACGTCCACCGCCTCGACATCGGTGACGCGCTCCAGGAGGTCTACCTGCACCGGTTCCTGTTCAAGCTCGCGCTCGGCACGGTCACCATATTCCTCCCGCTGTACATCATCGACCTCGGCTTCGACCCGCTCACTGTGTTCTCGTTCTACGCCGCCTACTACGGGGCGTTCATCGTCGCCGCGCTGCCAGCGGCCCGCCTCGCCACCCGCATCGGCTACATCCATACCTCCCGTACCGCGGCGGCCGCCATCCTCCTGTTCTACCTCTTGCTCCGTGGCATCCCGGCAGACCCGCTGCTCATCCATCTCACCGCCGTCGTCGGCGGCATCGGGTTCGTCACGTACTGGATCGGGATGAACGCGGAGATGGCGCAGCACAGCCGCCGCGGCCGCCATGAGACGGAGACCGGCTACTTCTTCTCCATGCCACTTCTCGCATCGGTCGCCGCCCCGTTCCTCGGCGGCCTCGTCATCGCGTTCAGCGGCTTCCACCTCCTGTTCATCACCGCCGCGCTCCTCGCCGCGGTCTCGTTCGCGCCGTTCCTCTTCTCCCAGGAACAGTACACCGGCCTTGCCATCACCCCTCGCAGCCTCCTTCACCGGGGCCATCTCTCCGACCTCGCCGCCCTCACCGCCCAGGGTGCGGTCTCCATGGGCCGCAAGGTCCTTTGGCCGCTGTACCTCGCCCTCCTCGTCGACGCGGTCGTCATCGGCTCCGCGGGCAGCCTCCTTGCGCTCGGCGGCGCCATCGCCTCGTTCCTCGTCGGCCGGTACACCACGCCCGCCAACAGCGGCCGTGTCATGCTGGTCGGCGGTGTCCTCGCCGCCACCACATACGCCGCCATGAGCCTCGTCACCACGCCGCTCCAGGCGGTCACGGTCGCGTTCGCCAACGGCACCATGTACTTCGCCGTCTCCCTCCCCGTCTACGCTCGCGTCATCGGCGCGGCGGAGCGGGAGGATGTCCTCGCATACATCACCTTCCGCGAGATCGCGCTCTGCACCGGCCGCCTCCTCGCCCTCGCCGCGTTCGTCCTCCTGTTCCTCACCGTCCCCACCGCCACCGCCTTCCGCGCCGGCTTCCTCCTCGCGGCCGCCGCCACCATCGCCACCGCCATTTTCGGCCGGTACATCCAATAGGCAGACATGTATCCGGATTTAGGAGCTGTGGCGTGCGCGGCGGGATAGGCGTTCAGCCTGCCTTATTGGCGCGCCGTCAAGTGCGGGGGGCCGGATTCGAACCGACGAACCGCTACAGGACGGGATCTTGAGTCCCGCGCCGTTGGCCGCTTGGCTACCCCCGCATACTCGTGCGTGCCCGCGGAGCATTTACATACGTGACGCGGCGGCCGGCCGACGAAGTTAAACCGTTGCCTGCCCAGTACCGGAGCCTGGAGCGACAGAGCTAGGCTGTCACGATCTACGTCGCCATCAGTCTCATCGTGCGGACGGCTGCCATCACAGTCATCCGCGGTAGCGGGGCGGCCCCGATGGGGCCGCCGGAAAGCCTGTCCTCCGGCGACAGCACGGATGCGGGAACCGATGCCGAGGAATCCGGAATCACTCCGTTTTCTACGGAGCGGACGGACTGCAGGACCTGTGCGTTTATCAAGGGCGCGTGCTGACCGCGCCACCCTAGCCCAGCACCAGCCGCGCCAGAAAGCCGCCGCCCAGGTACGTCGCCACCGCGCTCCCCATGTTCACCAGCACGAACACGAGCACAAGGTTCAGCGCGGTGTTGCTCCAGAACGCCCGGTAGCTGTCGACGGCACCGATTGCTTCGAGGTCGGCGACCGTCGGCGGGTCAACACGGTGCTCCACCCACGCCCCCACCAGCCCTGCCGGCAGTGCAGGGTTGATGGAGGTGAACGGCGCCGCCACTGCGGACGCGACCACAGTCTGCACCCGGGCCCGCGCCGCCGCTGCGCCGGTGGCGGCCCCGACCGCGTTCAATGCAGCCCACACGCCGAACGCCCGGCCCGCCACCGCTGCGCCCTGCACCGCAAGTATGTACGCGAACAGTCCGACGATCAGGGCGGGCACCCCGTACCGCGCCACGGCCCCGAGCGACACGCGCCGCCCCGGCACCGGCTCCACCGGCGCAATCTCGTCGGCGCGCAGGTGCCGGGCGATACCGTCGACGTGTGCGGCACCGACCACCGCGACCACGGTCTCCCCCGCGGCGTCGCGGATGCGGTCGGCCATGTACCGGTCCCGCTTCTCCAGCACCTGCTCGGCGAGGGACGGGAACTGTTCACCCAGCTCGGTGACGAGCGCATCCAGCACGTCCTGCTCCGTCAGCTCGGTGACGTCCACGTCCGCCTCGTCCGGTCCCGCGTACGCGGCGACCAGCATCCACGCCAGCCGCAGCTTCTCCCGCAGCGTGAGGCTTCGCACCGCATCCCGCAGCGTCTGGTTGATATCCCGGTCTACCAGCGAGTACGGTATATCATCTTCCTCGGCCGCCTCGATCGCCGCCAGCATCTCCGCTCCTGGCTCCGTCTCGAACGTCGCGCCGATACGCCGCTGGTAGATGGAGAGCACGACCTGCACCAGCAGCAACCACCCCTTCCCGCCACTGATGGCCTCGTAGACGTCCAGGTCACGCCACGCGTCCGCCCCGGTCAGGGCCTCGTACCGCTGCTGGTCGAGCTCGACGCACACCCGGTCCGGGTCCTCCTCCGCGATGGCCGCCCGCACGTCGTCCACGCTGTCCGGGGAGACGTGCGCCGTCCCCACCAGTATGACCTCCCTGTCGGGCAGCGTTATGCGCTCGCGCATGCGCGTGAGTGGGCGGCACACGCATAAAAACCACCACCGCCCATACCGCGCCGGTAGCCATGGTCAGTATCGAGTACGAGGATTTCATCGACCTGTCATACACCCCGAACGACGACGACCTTGTCTGCGAGTTCTACCTCGAACCGGCGGCGGACATGGACATGGAGGACGCGGCGGGCCGTGTCGCCTCGGAGTCATCCAATGGCACCTGGTCCGCCTTGCAGGTGGACGAACGCATCAAGGAGATGTCGGCCACGGCGTTCAGCATCGACGGCAACACCGCCCACATCGCGTACCCGGATGTCCTGTTCGAGCCCGGGTCGATGCCGCAGATCCTGTCCTGCATCGCGGGCAATATCATGGGCATGAAGGCGGTGGACCGCATCAGGCTCCGGGACTGCCGCTGGCCCGCCGCCATCACCGAACAGTTCCCTGGTCCGCAGTTCGGGTCGGACGTGAAGACGGAGATTTTCGACGCCCCGGACCGCCCCATCACCGCCACCGTCCCGAAGCCGAAGGTCGGGCTGACCACAAAACAGCACGCCCAGGTCGGTTACGACGCGTGGACCGGCGGGCTCGACCTGCTGAAGGACGACGAGAACCTGACGGACCAGTCCTTCAACCGGTTCAAGAAACGCGTCAAGAAGTCGCTCAAGCAGCGCGACCGGGCGGAACAGGAGACGGGCGACAAGAAGTCCTACCTCATCAACATCACTGCCCCGACCGACGTCATGCTGGACCGGGCCGAGTTCGTGAAGGAGCAGGGCGGCGAGTACATCATGGTCGACATCATCACCACGGGCTGGGCGGCTCTCCAGACGGTCCGCGAGAAGGCGGAGGAGCTGGGGCTGGCCATCCACGCCCACCGCGCCATGCACGCCGCCTTCGACCGGATGGAGACCCATGGCGTCTCGATGCGGTGCATCGCCCAGTTCGCCCGGCTCTGTGGCGCCGACCAGCTCCACACCGGCACCGCCAACCTCGGGAAGCTGGACAACGAGGACACCGAGGGCATCAACGAGTGGCTGCGCAGCGACCTGCACGGCCTCTCCGACGTGCTCCCGGTCCCGTCCGGCGGCCTCCACCCCGGTGTCCTGCCGAAGCTGCTGGACCGGCTCGGCCGCACGGTCTGCATCCAGGTCGGCGGCGGCATCCACGGCCACCCGGACGGCACACACGCCGGCGCGCAAGCGGTCCGGCAGGCGCTCGACGCCCACGCGGCGGGAGAGGACATCCACGACTACGCCGCGGACCACCCGGAGCTCAAGGCGGCGCTGGACAAGTGGGGCCACGAGACCCCGCGATAGGCCTGCACGGGATGCGGCAGCACCGGTAAAAAGCTCCGCGCCTGCCAGATGATCATGCCGGAGCTGTACGGTATCGGCGAGGCCGCGGTGTACGTGGACGACGTGGACGCCGCCGAGGACTGGTACAAAGACGTCCTCGGGCTGGAGACGGCGTTCCGCGGCGACCACTACTGCTTCCTCGACGCCGCCCCCGACGGCCCGGCCCGGCAGCACGTCATCCTGTTCGACCCGGCCGCGACGGCCGACCAGGACGCACCGCCGGCCCACGGCACCGACGCCCCCACGCACCTGGCGCTGGACGTGCCGCAGGTGGACCTCGACGCGTGGCGCGACCGGCTGGACGCCCACGACGTCCGGGTCGAACACGAACGGACGTACGGCAGCGGCGACCGCTCCCTCTACGTCCGCGACCCTGCCGGCAACTCCATCGAACTCTACGCGCAGACCGAGTAGATGCCCCGGCAGGGTATCGTTGAACTATTTACACTTGTAGGGCATAGAGAAGATTTCTATAAATGTCTTATAGCCCAGTCCCTAAGTGCATAAGCGGATGCTGGCGTTTCCGCAACTTGCTTAAGAATAGATTCTTGCCCATCATCCTGAACCAATAGACCTTCTTGTTCTCCCACTGAACCATATTGTTGGCCGGAATCCAGAATTCCTGTCTCTCTCAGAACATCCTCTGTTTCATTCAGCGTTTCTTCAACATATTTTCGTTGTTCCGCCGACAGCCCATATCCATTTCCAGACATATTTTGTCACCTTAAAATTACAACACCATTATGTAATTTTAAATGTTTTTGATGGCTTCCTGAAATTCTCAAAAACTGTAAGTAAACCAACAGTGCCCCGACCGGGATTTGAACCCGGGTCTTCGGCTCGAAAGGCCGAGATGATTGGCCGGACTACACTA
>CAZAFX010000079.1:0-5194 GCA_964484895.1 uncultured archaeon
CATCGCCTTCGGACGTTTCCAGTGTGCCGTCCAGGCCGATGATGGCGGTGCGCTGGAACCCGGCCGTGTTGGAGCCGTCGATCACCAGTTTCCGCATGAAATGGATCTCGTCCGGCACGGTACAGTCCATGAGCATGGCTGCCTCCAGCGCCGTCTCCAGGGCCTCCTGGTCGACCGGGTGGGGCGGCTCCTCGTCGAGTTCGACGAGGCAGGTCGTGTCCGGGTAGACGTTGTAGGTGAACGACTTATCCTTCAGGTATTCGTACTGTGCGGCGCGGTCGACCTCCCCCATCTCGGACGGGACCGGTCGCAGCGACCGCTCGACCTGCGCCACCGGTTGCTCGTTCCTCGCCTCCGTCGAACAGCTGCAGAACAGCTTCTCGGCGGTGTCGAGCTGCTGGTGGATCTCGATGCCGCACTTGAACCCGAGGGCGTCGTAGTCAGCGTCGGAAGCCATCGTACTCCTCCCGGTCGAGCAGCTCTCCCGCGACGTTTTCCTGGAACAGTTGCTCCGCGTCATCCGTCGAGTCGGTCTGGCCGAGCGCCCACATCAGCTTGACGTACGCGACCTCGGGCAGCATGGTGCCGGCCGGGATGACGCCGGCGTCCAGGAGCTTGACGCCGTAGTCGTAGACGTGCATGTTGACGCGGCCGTTGAGGCACTGGGACGTCATGACGACCGGCCGGTCCGCGGCGAGGTCGGCGATGGCGGCGAGGATATCGTCGTGGTGCGCCGTCTCCTCATCGTACGCGTTGACAGGGAAATGGCCGAGCCCCGTCCCCTCTAGGACGACGCCGTCGTACCGGTCGTACTGCTCGATGAGCTCGGTGTCGAGGCCGGGCACCGTCTTCAGCAGGCCGACGCTGTCGTTGAGTTCGGTGCGCGGCGTGAACGCGCCGCTGCTGTCCGGGGCGACGTGGACGGTGACGGAGCCGTCCGCCACGTCGACCGTGGCGGCCGGGCCGGCGTCGATGCTGCGGAACGTGTCCCGCCGCGAGGTGTGCATCTTCCGGACACGCGTGCCACGGTGGACCGCCGCCGCGTCGTCGCTCATGCCGGCATGCATGCAGATGTAGACGCCCGGGACGCCCTTCTGGATGAACCGGACGGCCGCGTCGAGGTTGACGGCGGCCTCGAGGTTCTCCGCCGCATCGCTGCTGGGCCGGTCGCTGGACCGCTGCGCCCCGGTCAGGACGACGGGGATGTCGATGCCGTCGAGCATGAACGAGAGCGCTGCCGCGGTGTACTGCATGGTGTCGGTGCCGTGGCCGATGATGATGCCGTCTCGGTCCGTGTGGTCGGTGACCGCGTCCGCGATCTGCTGCCAGTGCGCGGGTTCCATGTCGCCGGAGTACATCTGGGCGACGAGGTCGGCGTCGATGTTCGCCCGGTCAAACAGGCCGGGGTAGAGGTCGAACAGATCCTCGGGGGAGAAGGCGGCGGTGACGCCACCGGTCTCGTAGCTGACCCGGGAGGCGATGGTGCCGCCGGTATGGAGGACTGTGATATCCGGCAGGTCAGGGTCCGGCTCGGGCAGCGCCTCCGCGGTCTCGTCTGCCGCCTCGTGGTCCGCGACCTTCTCGACGGTCGTGTCGTCCGTGTATGCGATGCCGGTGTTGTAGCCGTTGTCGAGCTTGATGACGACGACGCCGGGGTCGCCCTGCCCGGTCTGGGGCATCAGCCGGCCTTCATAGGCCTGGTCGCCGCGCTGGATGCGGATGGTGTCGCCGACGCTGATGTCGTGGGCGTCGAACGCGTCCTGCACGCGCTCCGCGTACATGTACGGGTGGTCGGGGTGCAACTGTTAAAAGTCGCGGGGCGGCCGGTCACGGCGTGCTGATGTCGCTGGTCGCGTCCGAGACCGCTGGGCACTGGCTGCTGATAGCGCGGACGGTGTCGGGGGCGGTCCCGGCGGTGTAGGTGATGGTGCCGGTCCGTGCGCTGCCGCCGACGGCGATGTTGGTGATCCAGGTCCAGCCGTCGACCTGGGAGTCGCGGAAGGCGTAGATGCTGACGTTCGCGAGGTCGACGCTGCCGCTGTTGCCGACGGTGACGCGGACGGCGTCGGCGGTGTCGTCGAACTCGGCGTCCTGGATGTAGAGGGCGGCGTAGCTGCAGCGGATGCGGTCCTGGCTCTGGTTCTGGATGGTGCTGCCCTGGTCGCGTGTGAACCCGGTGAGGAACGTGCTGAAGATGGCGGCGGCAGCGACACCGATGGCGACGAGGAAAACAGCGGACAGGAGCGGGGAGACGCCGCGGCGCGTGGGCATGGTACCCGGTGGGGGGCGGTGGCTTTTATCGGTTTGTCACATGAAGACCGCTGCGACGGTGTACCCGATGCCGAGGAGGATGCCGATGTGCTTGGCGCCGGCCTTCAGGTTGCCCTCGGAGAGCCGGCCGATGACGAGGCCGGAGAAGATGGACTGGATGATGATGAGGAACCGGAAGACGGACCGGTAGGTGGCGATGAGCTGGCCGGATGAGAGGCCGCTACCCTGGAGCGGGCCGATGTCGCCGCCGAAGGTCAGGGCGGGGAGGAAGTACCGGACGAGGACGACGAGGACGAGGAGGAAGACGAAGTAGATGATGTATCCGGTGATCATCTCGCCGTAGATCTGGCTCTCCCGCTCCTTCCGCAGCTTCCGGATCTCCTTCAGGTTGTTGCCGACGGCGTCCAGCACCTCGGAGACGTTACCGCCGGACTGGTAGGTCTGGATGATGGTGTTGACGGCGCGGCGGATGGTGCTGGACCGGGTCTTCCGGGCGAACGAGGACAGTGCCGTCTCGAACGGGATGCCCCACTCCAGCTTGGCGCCGACCTCCTCGACGTACGGTGAGAGCCGGCCGTAGTCGTTGTGCCGTGTGTTCTGGATGGCCTGGGGCAGCGACATGCCTGCCCGCGTGCCCTCGACCACGTCCCGGAGGAAGTTGGGGAACTGCTCCTCGAGCTCGCCGACGCGACTGTACTCCATGTACTTGGTGACGAGGATGGGGCCGATGATGACGAGGAGGCCGACGATGTTGAGGAGGAGGAAGATGGTGTTCCGGGTGCTGGTCGCGCCCGTCACCGCGATGCGGCCGACCTCAACAGGTGGCTGGACGCCGGTCGTTGAGAGCCGGATGCGGTTCTCCCGCCGGAGCTCCCCGGGCTCGACCGCCGTTGAGATGGACGCGCCCGGCCGGAGACCGCTCTGCGTCCGCCGTGTCTGGTCGTTGACCGAGAGCGTCACCTCCCTGTCCGGTGTGACGGACCGGAGGGTGACGGTGACGGTCACGGTCTCCATCGCCCGCGGGTCCCGGATGGTGAACGACGTGGTCAGCGGCTGGTCCTCGCGCACCGCCTCGCCGTCCGCGTAGCTGAACGTGTACAGCTCCTGGCTTGCATTGAACTGCAGCACGTTGAGGCCGATGACGGCGCCGCCGATGAGGACGGACGCGAGGATGATGAAGACATCCTTCCGGCGGAGCCCGGTCACCTCGAACAGCCAGTGCTCCGCCGCTCCAAGGTCAGATTTCAGGCTGGAACACCTCCATCGTGATGATGAACAGGACGTTGAGGACCGGGATGAGGATGAACGCCCCGATATCGATGATACCAATCGGGCACTCCCCGAGGATGGCGCCGATGAACCCGCATGACGCCTTGATCGGGAAGCCGAGGACCGAGCCCCCGATAACCTCGAGGATGGCGAGGATGGTGACGAGGAACAGTGGGGCGGCGACGAGGATGGCGGTGTAAAAGCTGGCGAACGTGGTCAGGCGCTTGATCTCCTTCTCCCGCTTGATCCGGTAGTCGAACAGCGCCCGCTCCGACCGCTCGCTCAGGTAGTCCTCCAGGCTGCCGCCGGTCTCGGACGTGGATACCATCCCGTAGAAGATGTCCCGCAGATCGTCGGACGGCGTATGCTCGGCCACGTCCCGGATCGCCGTGGAGACATCCTCCCCGAACGCGTCCACCCGTGTCACAATCTTCTCCGCCTCGGATGCGATTTCCCCGTACTCGTCGAAGTTCACCAGCAACTGGAACATCGTCGACGGCGGCACTCCCGACCCGGACACCGCGCTCATATGGTTGAGCGCGAACGGCAGGTTCCGGTTGATATCGCGGGCACGGTGCGTCGCCCGCCACGACGGCCGGAAATACATCACCATGAACACGAACAGCATCACAGTGAGCGGCAGGAACACCGTGAGGACGCCGACAAGCATCAGCGGCAGCTCCATCGTCAGCGCCAGGACAGCGACGAGCCCCAGCGCCCCGACCGCGGCGAACGTCATCGCGAGGAACATCTGGGACAGGTAGGTGCGGAACAGGATGCGCATGTCCGCCTCCTCGAGGTCGGTCTCAAGGTCGGAGAAGTACGGGCCGACGCGGTCCGCCACACCCCCGAACAGGGCGTTCGCCGCACCGGCCATCGTGTCCGCACGGACGGCGCGGCGGAGCCGGGAGACCGTCCCGTCGGTGGACGCCCCGTCTGTCTCGCTCATCGTCCCGCCGTCAGAAGAAGTCGTCCGCGTCGCCGCCGGAGCCGCTCGACCCGCTGTTTGAACCGGTGATGGCGGTCTCCTTCGCGTACACCTTAAGGCCGTCGTCCTCGAACCGGAACGGGTGCACCTGCTTGTCATGCTCCGTCCCCCGCATCTTCCGCACCAGCAGCTGGTGGGACAGCTCGGCCCCCTGCTGCCCGAGCAACAGGGTGATGACCCCGTCAGCGATGAACTCCTCCACCCCGAACCGGGAGATCTCCTCGGGATGCCCGCTCTTGATCTCCCCGGTGTACAGCGCGGTCGTCCCCAGCTTCCGCAGCTGCTCGCTCAGGTCCAAGATGAGCTTCCGGACATCCTTGACGTTGTCCACGTACAGGCTGAGCGCGGTCAGCGAATCGATTACCACGCGCTTCGCGTCGTGCTCCCGGACGCTGGTCCGCAGCAGCCCGACGATGTCCTCATACTGGTACGGGTCGTACTTCACCACGCTAATCTTCCCGTCGGCGATGAGTTCCTCCAGGTCCCAGTCGAACGGCAGATCCTGCACCAGTTCGTCCTCGGTCTCCTCGAACGACACGAACAGCCCGTTCTCCCCGTGTTCTGTCGCCCCGCGGTAGAGGAACTCGAACGCGAACGTGGTCTTCCCTGATCCCGCGGGGCCGGCCAGGAACACGGAGTGGTTCCGCGGGATGCCACCGTTCAGTA
>CAZAFX010000080.1:0-3498 GCA_964484895.1 uncultured archaeon
TAGCCTTCTGCGGGTTGTTGAACCCGAGCAGGTGCCGGTTCTTCTCGAAGAACTCCGCCACCGAAATCTCTTCATGGTCCTCTTGCATGTCGTGTCACCTATGCCAGCTTCGCCCTGTTCCTGTCCAGGTAGCTGTACGCGGTCCCGTGGGACCGGCCCTCCAGCAGCATCACCACCGCCTGCCGGGCCACCTCCACGTGCCCCGCGTCCCCGAGGATTGACACGGTCTTCCCGTACACCGCGATCTCGGTCCCCGTCTCGTTCTCGATCTTCTCCCGGGCCTCGCCGTCCCGGCCGATGACACGGCCCTTCAGCCGCTCCCGGCCGTTCTCGTTGGACGCGAACTCGGACACGTCCAGCACGCACAGCGCCGCGTTATCCTCCAGCAGCCGCAGCGCCTCCTCCGGCGCGAACCCGCGCCCGATCGCCTGCACGATCCGGTACGCGCGCCGCTCCTCGAGCGGGTCGCCGTCAATCGTCACCTCGCCGCCGTCCACGCGAATCTCCGCGTCCAGCAGCCCGGTGATCTCGTCGAGCGTCTCGCCGTCCTGCCCGATGAGGACCGACACCCGCTCCTCGGGGATGCGCAGCTCCCGCACAGTACACACGCCTTCCCGCGAACCTTTAAATAAGTACGACGGCCCGCTCCGCCCCGAATACCGCCTTAAAAGACGCTTATGCCGTGATTTCCGCCACCGCATCATCCGCGTCCCGCGTCACATCGTACCGCCGGTCAAAGAACGCCACGAGATGCTCCACGTCCTGCCGCAGGAACTCTGCCGCGCGCGGATGCCGCGTTTCGACCGCGTGCGAGAAATCGATCAGCCACAGCTGCCCGTCCCACACCAGCACGTTGAACGCGGACAGGTCGGCGTGCACCAGCCCCGCATCCCACAGGGTCGCCACGTCGTCAAGCAGCGCGTCCAGCGCGTATTCCGGGTTCTCCAGCGGCTGCTCCTGCAGCTGCGGCGCCGGCGCGTAGTCCCCGCCGACGAACTCCATCAGCAGCACGTTCCCCTCGGTCGCCACCGGCCGCGGCGCGGTGACGCCGGCCTCCCGCGCCACCTGCAGGTTCTTCGCCTCCTTCAGGCACCACGCCTCCCCCACGCTCCGCCGGTCGTCCTTCACCCCCTCGAACCGCGGGTCGCCATCGAGGTACTGCCGCATGTCGCCGTAGTTCGATGCCTCGACGACGTACAGCTTCACCGCGAGCAGCTTGTCGCCGGCCTCCGCCACCGCCACCTTCGATTCCTTCCCGTCCTTCACGAACCCCCGCAGCACGTCGAACCGGCCGTCGTCCGCCAGGTCGTACAGCGCCTCCATCGTCGCCCGGTCCAGCACGTTCTCAACCGCCTTCGCCCCCTCCGACGCATCGAACAGCTCCATGCCGCCCCCTGCGGGAGCAAGCCTGAAATAGTCTCGCGGTCACCCCAGGCCGCGCCGCACGTCCTCCACCGCTGTCCGGACCGCGTCCGTGTCCATCCCGACCGGCCGCCCGTCCCGCACCAGCACCTCGCCCGCCACGACCGCTGTGTCGACCCGGCCGCGGAACCCGTACACCAGATGGGACAGCACGCCCTCGGCCGTGGCAGCGGGCTGCATCGCCGGATCGTCCAGCGGCACCGCCACCATGTCGGCCGCCATCCCCGCCTCGATCGTTCCGATGCGGTCGCCCAGTCCCAGCACCGCCGCCGCGTCGCGGGTCACCATGTCGAGCGCGTCCTGCGCCGTCACCGCTGCCGGGTCCCGCTCCTTCTGCAGCAGCGCCGCAAGCTTTGCCTCCTCCCACAGGTCGAGGCTGTTGTTCGACGCCACGCCGTCGGTCCCGACGCCGACCGGCACACCCCGGTCACGCAGCGCCGCCACGTCGGCCACGCCGCTCCCCAGCTTCAGGTTCGCCGCCGGGTTGTGCGCCACGCCCGCGCCGGCGTCCGCCAGCGCCGCCCTGTCCCCGTCCGTCAGGTGCACGCCGTGCGCCGCCACGGTCCGCGCATCCAGCAGCCCGTGATCGGCGAGGTACCGCACCGGCGTCGCGCCGTGCGCGTCCCGGCAGTCCGCCACGTCCCCCTGTGTCTCGGCCACGTGCAGGTGCAGCGGGACGTCGTACCGCTCCGCCTGGTCCATGGCCGCCTCCAGCAGCGCCGTCGAACAGGTGTACGGGGCGTGCGGGGCGACCGCCGGCGTGACGCGGTCGTGGCCCTGCCACGCCGCCACGAACCGTTCGCTGTCCTGCAGCGCCGCGTCGGTGTCCCCGTCCAGGTCCATGATGCCGCGCCCGAGCACCGCCCGGATACCGGTGGCGTCCACCGCCTCGGCGACCGGGTCCTCAGGGGCGTACATGTCGTTGAAGCAGGTCGTCCCGGACAGCAGCATCTCCATGATAGCGTGCCGCGTCCCTGCCTTGACCGCGGCCTTGTCCAGCTGCTCCTCGGCCGGGAAGATATCCTCCTCGAGCCACGGCTGCAGCGGCTTGTCGTCGCTGATACCGCGCAGCACCGTCATCGCGGCGTGCGTGTGGGCGTTCACAAGTCCCGGCAGCACCGCGGCGTCGCTGCATTCCACCGTCTCCCCGGCCGCGTCGAGGTCGTCCCCGACCGCCGCGATCCGCCCATCGGCCACGCGCACGTCGACGTGCTCACGCACCGTCCGGTCGGCGTCCTGCGTGAACAGGTACCGGCAGTCCTCAAGCAGCATGCCACGGCCTTGGGGAGAACGCTCAAATGTGTTGCCGTGCCGGTCACAGGAAGTCGGTGAGCTCGTCGATGTGGCCGTTGTCCTCCAGCCACCGCTGCTGGGCGTTGCTGTACTGCCAGACGATGTCGCCCTTCTCGTCGCCCTGGACGTCCCACGGGTCGACGAGCACGACATCGTCGCGCTTCACCCACATGTCCCGCCGCTTCGCGCCCGGGATACGGCAGACGCGCTCGTTGCCGTCGGTGCAGTACACCTTGAACCGGCCGTGCCCCATCTTCTGGAGGACGACGCCGATGACCTCCTCGTCCTCCGGCGTCCGCACCCTTCCTATCTCTTCTTCGTTATTATCGTCTGCCATGTCTCACGTCACCCTCGCCGATACCACGGACCGGTAGACCTTCTGGCCTTCCTCCTCGCCGATAAGCTCCTTACCGGTCTGTTCCTCTGCCATCGTGTATCACGTGATGCGGACGGAGACCGTGGTCCGGTAGATGCGCTGCCCGTCCTCCTCGCCCACCAGTTCCTCGGACCGCTCCGTGTCCACGTCGTACTCCTGCTCCACCGCTTTTATAAGTTGTTCGGCGAGGGCGCGGGTCGAGACGAACACGTCGTAGCCGCCGTGGACCTCCGCCATGTCCGCCACGAACTGCTCCCGGTCCTCCCGTGTCGCGGCCGCTGCCGTCTCCATCATCCGCTCCAGGGCGTCGTCGAGGTGGTTGCCGCGCAGCTGCAGCGTGTACCGGAAGTGGCCGCCGTGGAACTTGGCGCACGGCTCGCACTGTTCCCGCTCGACCATGATACGGC
>CAZAFX010000080.1:3508-5057 GCA_964484895.1 uncultured archaeon
GTCGACCCGTCCACCGCGTCCTCGACCAGCACCGTCACGGCGTAGCCGTCCCCCGTCTCCTCGAACCGGACCGCCACCACCTCCTCGCCGCCGATGGCGTCGTCAAGCGCGTGGTAGACGACCTCCCGGTCCGATCCGGCCTCCTCCCAGTCCATGCCGCGGCGGACCCGGCCGCAGTGCGGGCACCGGGTCACCGACAGCTCCGCCGGCAGCTCGATGAGATCGGTCTCGTCGCGGTAGCAGTCGGCGCAGAGGCCGCGGCTGCCGTGGCCGTCCGTCTCCGCGCCGCACCGCGGGCATATCTTCTGCATGCCGGCGTATTGCCCGTCAACGTTTAAAAACGGTCTAGAGGCGGAACAGCTGGGCGTGCTGGACGTCGCCCACCGTCCGAGTCTCATCTGCGGCCACGGCGCCGCGGTCGATCAGCGCCGCGATGAGGTCGTTCCCGACGAGGTTGGCGGTGCGGCACCGGTCCAGCGCCGCCGCGATGTCGTCGATACCGGCCTCGCCGTCGTCGTAGAATGCCGGGTCGACGTGCAGCGTCACGTCGCCGTCCCCGAACGTCTCGTCGATGATGGCGGCGTCCGCTGCTGCCACGACCGTCCCCTTCGCCGTGTCACGGACCGCCATGCGGTACATCGTGTCAGTCCTCGATGGCGTGGCGGGCGCCGCAGGCCTCGCACCGCAGCAGCTCCACGCCCTTCTCCTTCTCGATGCGGGTGTCCGGGCGGCCGCACTCGCTGCAGCGGACGAACGCGTCCGCGTACTCCTGCAGCTTCCGGTTGAGCAGGCCGCGGCGGAAGTTACCGTTCAGCACGAGCGTGTCACCGTCGATATGCCCCGCCGTCCCGAGCTCACCGAGCAGGTACTTGGACAGGTGGGACGGCTCGCGGTCGAACCGGTCCGCGATCGTGCTGAAGTTGCGGACGATGGTCTTGCTCCCGTCCTTCTGTGTCTCCGCCTCCGGGACCTCGAACCGGTCGCCCTGCTCCAGCTCGTCCGGCAGCTCCTCCCGGCCCTTCTCCAGCATCTCCTCGTAGTCCATACCCTCCCATGGCCGGCTGAACTTTTAAAGACGGTGGAACGACGGAGGCAGGCCGTGGTCCGTCACAGCTTCTTGATGCGGCCGGGCCGGGGCTCGTAGCACGTCCCGTCCGAGAGGAGGTCGTTGATGACGTCCTCCATCGTCTCGTCGTCCATCCCGGTCCGCTCCTCGATGGCGCCGTACTCGGCGCCGTCGCCGTCGTCTGCGTCCTCGATCGCCTGCAGCACGCGCTGCCGGCGGTCGGCCTCGTCCGTGTCCGATGTCTCCTGTTCCTTGCCGTCGGGCGATTGTGCCGCCGCGGACCGCTGTGGCGCCCCCGCCTCTCCGCCCTGCTCGAACGCGTCCTCCATCGACACGAAATCCAGCAGCGCGTCGACCTCGTCCTCGGTCAGGCCCTCGGCCTCCAGCTCCTGGTGGATGTCGTCGTCGGACGTGCCGTCGTCCTGCCAGTCGTTGACGCGGGCGACGTAGTCCTGCCAGTCGTCCCGGACCTGCCGCAGCTCC
>CAZAFX010000081.1:0-5056 GCA_964484895.1 uncultured archaeon
CGGCGCTGGCGCCGTCCTCGACGTCGTCGATGCGGTCCGCCAGCTCGTCGATGCGGCCGCTGATCCGCGGCCGCAGCTCGTCGACGACCCGCTGCACGAACGCCTCGTCGATCTCGACGTCGCCGCTCTCAGCGGTGTCCTGCAGCTCCTGCACCCGGTCACGGAGCGTGTACAGCTTGTCATAGATATCGTCGAGGTCCCGGTCGTCCTCATCGCTCCCGACCTCCCTGATCTGCTGCTCCAGGCGGTCCATCCGGTCGTGGACGGCTGCGACCTCCTCCTCGAGGTCGCCGGCGGTCATCTCCTCCTTGACATCCTGCAGCTCGTTGTACAGGTAGTTCAGCTTCTGCTCGACCTGCAGTTCGTCGCTCCGCTCCTCGATCTCCGTCAGCAGCTGCAGCTTCTGCCGCAGGTCGCCCTCCCCGTGCTCGAGCAGGTCCTCGATGAACTCCAGCTCGTCCTCGATGGCGATATCCTCCAGCCGCTCCATCATCACCTTGTCCTGGAGCGTGTCGACGTCCTCCCGCAGCTGCTCGACGGCTGCCCGGAGATCGTCCTGACTGCCGAGCCCGTCAGAATCTGCCATACCCCAACCTAGGCGACGCCTCGTTATAAAAATTGGCGTGCTGTCCGCGGCCACAGCCGCAGCCACGCGACCCACACCCCGACCACCACGGCGGTCAGCCCCCACCGCCACAGCACCGTGTGCAGCAGCGCGTACTCCACCTGCCACACCGACACCGCGTACACCATGGACGCCACACGCACCACGTTCATCACCAGCACCGCGGTCACGCCCAGCATGACACCGGCCAGTCGGCTCCGCCACGGCCGCTTCACCGCCGCCACAAGCGCCGCCACCGCGAACACAGACTTCCACCCGGTGCTGTCCCGCGACACATCCACGACGAGCCCCGGCACTGTCACCGCTGTCCCGTCCCGCACAGCGTCGAGCCCCACAGCCCGCAGCACATGCATCACCGCCTCCGCCGTCCAGCCCCGCATCGGCGTCCCGTCCCATCCCAGCCACACCACCGCGTACAGCGGCGCCGCCAGCACGGTGAACCGCACGAGGAACGATGCCGCCGCGAGCAGCCGCCGCTGCCGCTCATCAAGCGCCGACACCCGGTCACGGTACCGGCGCCGCCACCCCTCCACCCGGTCCTGCACCGCCGCCGTCATCCTGCCTCGCGCTCCCGGTAGTCCTCCAGCCACGCCATGAACGCGTCTCCCGCTTCATCGGCTGCGTCCTGCTGCAGCGCGTCCGGCGCCACCACGTACCCGCCCGGCACCGCCACCGTCTCCACGTCATCTATCGCCACCACGCGGACACCGCGCTCCCGCAGCCGCTCGTCCGGCGCCGGCAGCAGCACCGTCTCCACGCTGGCCGCGACATCGCCGCCGTCGTACCCGTCCGCCGCCACGACCGCTCCGTCGGCGTCCGCCAGGTCCTCGACGTGCGGCACGAACCGCCATCCCGATCGCAGCCGCGCCACCGCCGCGTCAAGCCGCTCGTTCCGCTCCTCCAACTCCTCGATGCGCGCCGCCTTCCGCGCCACCTCCTCCCGCAGCTCCCGGATGCGCCGGTTCCGCCGCTGCAGCTCCTCCAGCGGCACCGTGTCCCCGTCGTCCCCGTCCTCACCGTCGCCCTCGAGGTAGCCGGAGAGCCGTGACACCTCGTCCTGCAGCCGCTCCACCCGCTCCTGCCGCCGCGCCGCGATCCGCTCCCAGTCTCGCTCATCGCGCACGGCATCCTCCTGGTCATCCCCGGCCGCATCCGGCTGCTGCACGGCGGCGACCGCCTCCGCGAGCGCCGCCCCCTCCAGCACCACCCGCGCCACCACGTCCTCGAACCGGTCCGGCACGCCCGCGTCCCGCGTCCGTCGCCGCGCCGCCTCGATCAGGTCGGCGTACTGCCGCCGCGCATGCTCCGCGGCCGCGACCGCGTCCCGGACGTGCGTATCCCGCGTCACCACGCCGGCATCCTCCGCAAGCGCCTCCTTGTCGTCAGCCGACAGGTCGGCGTCGGGCACGTACAGCGCGGCGCCGGTGTTCGCCGCCAGCTCCTCGACGCGGGACGGCGCCGGCGTCACGTCGGCGGCGGCGACGAGCGGCTTCCCGTGCTCGACGATGAACCGGATCATCCGGTCCTTGGAGAACTCCTTGGCGCTCCGCCGGTCAACCAGCGCGCCGTCCAGCCCGAGCACAGCCACCGCGGCGGTCGTCCCGGGGTCAACGCCGACCACGACCAGCCGGTCAGTCATCGTACCGCCGCGTGAGGATCTCCCGGATGCGTTTCGCCTTCTCCGCTCCGATTCCCTCCACGTCTTGGAGCGCGGTCTCGGACGCGGTCAGGACGGCCTCGACGGTGCCGAACTCCTCGAGCAGTCGCTCCGCTAGCGTGTCCGACACGTTCGGCAGGCCGGACACGATGAACGCCTGCAGCTCCCGCTCGGTCGTCGGCGACCGCTCCCCGCGCAGCGCGACGGACCGGTCCTGCTCCTCCTGCTCCCGCCGCGCCAGCGCCACCAGCAGGTCGACGGTCTCGTCCTCGTCCCCGCTCCACAGGATGGGCAGGTCGAAGTCGACGGTCAGCGACGCGAGCGCACCCCGGATAGCGTTCGGGTGGACGTCCCGGTGCCGGTACAGGTCCTCGCCCTCGATGATGAGCACCGGCCGCTCGTAGGCATCGTGCATCGCCCGCACCTGCTCGAACAGCCGGCCGTCCACGATGGACGAGACGAAGTCCTCCGCGGTCTTCCGCTCCACCACCGCCCGGTCGGAGACGACGAAGTCCCCGACCTCCAGCCGCGTGCTCCGCCCTGCCACGCCGTCCCGCCGCGTCAACGCCTTCAGCACCGTGTTCTCCCGGTCGTCCGCGTACACCACCAGCTCGTCGTCGCCAGCGAACCCGTCGAGCGTCGCCTGCCCCTCGCCGCCGCTTGCTTCGTCATCAGTGTCGTCGCGGGCGTCCGCCACGTCCGGCACGCCGCTCGGCGCCGCGTCGGTGTCGTCCTGCTCCGCCTTCAGGGCCTGCATCGTCTCCTGCATCCGCTCCTCCTTGTGCTTGGCGCTCCAGTAGTACGCCTCGTCCCGCGTGTCGGACGCCATCAGCACGTAGACGTCACCCTGCTCCTGCCGGCCCGTCCGGCCCCGGCGCTGGATGGTCCTGATCTCGGACGGGATGGGCTCGTAGAAGAACACGTAGTCCACGGCCGGCACGTCCAGCCCCTCCTCGCCGACGGACGTGGAGACGAGCACGTTGAAGTCGTCGTCCCGGAACCGGTCCAGCGTCTCCAGCTGGTCCTGCTGCGTCACGCCGTCCGCCTGCCCCTTGAACGTCTCCGCCTCCACGTGCGCGATGCCGTTCAGCGTCTCCGCGATGAGGTCGACCGTATCCCGGTACTGGGTGAACACGATGGCGGTCTCGCCCTGCGTCAGCTTCTCCCGCACCAGCTCCGCAAGCTCCGTGAGCTTCGGGTGTTCCTTCCCGTTGTTCACCATCCATTCCGCCACCGCCATCGCGTTCGCGAAGTCCTCGTCGTCCAGCAGCCGCTTCGCCGCCTTCGACCCCGGGTCCTTCTCCATCTTCTCAAGGAACCGGTAGAGCGGTGTCGCCCCCTGCGTCTCCAGCAGCTCCAGCGCGTGCTCCACCTTCATGCACGCCGCCACGTCGCTCATCGCCTGGTACAGCGCCGGGTCGTCCTCCTCGTTCATCCGCGACCCCAGCTCCCCCCGCAGCTGCAGCAGGTCCTTCTTCTGCACGTCCAGGCTGTCGATGAACCCCGCACTCTTCAGCTGCTTCAGGAACGTCCGCTCCGCCGCGTCGAGGGCCCGCTTCACCCGGCGGAAATGCTTGTCCAGCTCCACCTCCACCCAGTGCGTCTCCGTCTCCTGCACGTACGGCGCCACGTCCGCGTCCTCCTCCGTCCGCACCTCGAACCGGTCGATACCCAGCCGCTCCGCCACGTCCTCAATCTGCTCGCGGTCGCTGCCCGGCGACGCCGTCAGTCCAAGGATATGGGGGTCCGCTGCCCGCTCAAGGTACTGCTCCGCCACGAAGTTGTACGGGTAGTCGCCGGTCGCCCGGTGCACCTCGTCGAAGATGACCAGCGCGAACTCGTCCAGGTCCAGCCGGTCGTTGATGATATCGTTCTCCACCACCTGCGGCGTCGCGAAGAACGCCCCGATCTCCTTCCACACCGCCGCCCGCTTCTCCGGGCGCGTGTCCCCCGTCAACACCTCGAAGACGTCCGTATCGACCTTCAGCGCCCGCTTGAATGCGTCCCGGTGCTGCTCCACCAGCGGCCGCGTCGGCGCCAGCATCAGCACCTTCCCGTTAGGCTCCTGCTCAAGCCGATGCGCCGCGAGGAGGATGCCGACCGCGGTCTTCCCCAGCCCGGTCGGCAGCACGCAGATCGTGTTCTCCGCCGTCGCCTCGGCCGCGATCACCTGCTGGTAGGTCCGGGCCTCCAGTGCCTCCGGCTGCACCCGCGGATGGTCGACATACTCCTCCTCCAGCGTGGCCTGCCCCATGGCGTACGGGGCGGTGTGAAGATTGATAACAGCACTGCAGCGGCTACCGGTCCCGGCCGGTCTGGCGGCCGCGGACGGACTGCAGCACCTCGCGGACCGGTTGCCAGAATCCCATGTCCAGCACCAGAACAGCGACCAGCAGCAGGTCAACACCGTACCAGCACGCGAACGCGGGCAGGCCGCAGTCTGCCAGTGCCGGGTAGACGGGATTGAAGGGCAACGGATACAGCATATTGTACGGGTTGGACACCATGTCGAGCGCGATATGGGTGGTGACACCGACCAGTAGCAGCCGGAGCATCCTCCGGTGTCGTGTGTGCAGCAGCGCGAGGCCCGTAATCACGGGCAGCAGCAGGGCGGAGTGGGTCCAGGAGGCGCGGGCGGCCAGCGCGATATGCGGGTTGAGCAGGTCCGGTAGCAGGCCGAAGCACCCTGCGAGCAGCTGCGTACGCCGGGAAGGTGCTGTGCCGCGGACACGCCCGGCCGCCCCGGCTTCGGCGTCCGGGTCGGGGCGGCGGTC
>CAZAFX010000082.1:0-1486 GCA_964484895.1 uncultured archaeon
CAGCAGGTTGAGGCTGAGGAGGCGCTCAGGGAGCGGTTTGAGGACTTGATTGGGGGCCGTGAGATATACAAGACGATTCAGGATGCTGTCTTTGAAAGCAGCGATATCCTGCTACTCATTGACGGGAACAAGCCGGAACTTGCTGAGGTATACGAAACGTACCCCGAAACATGGGGGCGCCATGTAACGACCGCCAAAATTTCTGCATGGGACCGTGGCTCGGCCTCTATTATCTCTATCGCACCTAAAGCAGCGCAGATTGGCCTAGCCGACATGACTGCATCATCGTCGCAAGTTTACGATGAGTCATACTACCTCGACGATTTAGAGGATGAGACCAAGGAGATTTTCTGGAAGTTAAAGGAACAGGTGCAGGAGAAGCTGGCTGGCGTCGATTTCAACCATCAGAAGAACTACATCTCTCTCCGAGACGAAAAGAACTTCGCCTACCTCCGGTTTACTCAGAGCAAGATTCACATCGTGGTCATGCTCCCGATTGACCGTGTGGAACCGGAAATCAGCCACCACGCACTCAAGGAGCCTTCAGAGAGCGTTCAGGAGTATTACAACGGTCCATGTTCGCAGTTGACGCTTGAGCAGGCTGAGCATCTTGAGGAAGTTTTAACAGTCCTTCAGGCGGCCCACGAAGAGTTTTGATTCTCTCTTTGAGTTGCAGCTAGCCCAGTGTGATGGGGTGGCCTTTGGTGATGGTGGGGGTGTTGGTGGTGTCGGTGGTGTGGGTGTGGAACCAGTCCGGGTGTTCGGTGTGGATGCCGAGGACGGTGTCGGGGTTGATGGTGTGGAGCATCTCCTTGAGCTCCGGCTGGCTCATGTGGCCCGAGGCGTGGGCCTTGCGCATCTGGAGGTCGAAGTGGTCCAGCCAGTTGTGGACGCGCTCCTGGTCCAGCTCCATCGAGACGTTGAACGGCTCCGTGCGGGACCACAGGTACGACCCGCCGCGGGGCTGGAGGTCGATGAGGTCCTTGAGGCGGTAGTAGTCCGTGTAGACGACGAAGTCATCAAGGCGGTCGTGGATGTCGTGGGGGGTGACCGTGTCGTCGCGGTGGACGAGGCGGCGCTCCCAGTCGTGGCGGTAGTCCTTCTCTATCAGGGCGCGGCGGGCGTCGGTGTCCGGGACGATGTCGTCCAGCGGCGCCCAGGTGCCGTCCGGGCCGCGGAACCGGTGCATGGCCATGCCCCAGCCCTTCTGCGGGGCGAGGACGCGGACGTGGTCGCTGTCCAGGGCGAGGTCGTCCCACGGGAGCAGGCCGCGCTCCTCGAGGGTGTGGAGCATGTGGGCCTGCCAGGTGCGGACCAGGTACTGGCGGTCGTTCGCCGCGGCCGCGCGGACCGCGGATCGCATGCGCTCCAGGTCCAGGCGGGGGTGGTTGATGAAGACCGGGCCGTCCTCCGCCGCGACGAACCGCTGTAGGTTGTCTTTGACCTGCTCCTCCGGGGGGATGGCCTCGTCGCTGCCGAGGTTGGT
>CAZAFX010000082.1:1496-3598 GCA_964484895.1 uncultured archaeon
CGTCCGGGGCGAACTGCTGCGTGGCGTCGATGAACCGCTCCGTGTGGTGGCCCTGGTAGCCGTGGTGGCGGAGGTCGCCCGTGTACGCGATGCGGCAGTCCGGGGTCTCCAGGTGGCATCCCGCCGCGCCCGGGAGCGAGTGGTTGACGCGGTGGCAGGTGAGCGTGGTGTCGCCGATCGTCGTCTCCTCCCCGTCCGCGAGGGTGTGGATGGGGCGGTCGCGGTAGATCGTCTCGTCCAGGGACTTGATGTCGCGGGTGAACCTGGTGAGGCCGTCGCCGCGGCGCTTCTCCCGGAGCCAGAACGTCTTCTTCAGCTCCACGAACTCGTCGAACGTGTAGCTGCCCGTGTCCTGGACCACGGCAAGCATGGCGGCGGTCACCGGGGTGCAGTAGATGGGGATGTCGGCGCGGAGGAAGTGGACGGAGCCGATGTGGTCCATGTGGGCGTGGGTGAGGAACAGGGCGTCCACCGCCGGGTCGTCCGGCGGGTCGCCGCCGAGGTGGTTGACGTAGTCGCGGCGGTAGACGCCGTCCAGGTCCGGGAGAAGGTCCAGCTCCAGGAAATCCGCCATGCCGTGGGCCTTCCGCGGGTTGAGGAACTCCGAGAAATACCGGTTCTCCGCGCCGAAGTTCTTCCCGAAGTCCAGGAGGATGCGGCTGTCCTCGGTCGCCACGTCGATGATGTTGCCGCCGATCTCCCCGACGCCGCCGTGGACCGTGACCTGGGTCATGCGGCACCGTGGTGGCCGGAGGTGTATAAGGCTGCGGGGGGCAGGCAGGGGTATGGAACAGAACCTGTCCGACCGGGAGCGGCGCCGGCGGCTGGCGATGGGCGTGGCCTGCGGTGCGGGGGCGGCCGGGCTGTACGTGTACCACGGCTGGTCCGTGGGCGTGGCCGCGCTCGGGGCGCTGGCGCTGGGGCTGGCCGCGAACTACGTGACGTGTTTCTGTGGGACGAAGCGGGCGGTGCGGGCGGTGCGTGACCGGCTGCGGGGCTAGATGCGGTCGTGGGTCCAGTCGCCCGCGGCGTCGCGGGTGAACCGTTTCGGGTGGCGGCCGTCGCGGCTGAGCGCGAGGTACGGGAGGTACGGGAGCTTGGAGAGGGTGCGGACGGTGCCGTCCTCCATGTAGCCCGCTATCTTGTCCGTGTGGGCCGCGCCCTGGAACGTGACCAGGGTGTCGAGGTCGTCCTCCGCGCGGCAGATCTGGACCGTGTTGTCCGCCATCATCACGTTGCGGTAGTCTGTCTCGCCCCACTGCAGCCAGTCGTTCAGGCTGTAGTCCGTCCAGGCTGCGTCGTCCGGGGTGTACTCCTCCTCCTTCATCGCCATCTCGCCCGCGGCGCGGACGATGTGGCCGCCGAGGGTGCCGTACAGGACGTAGGCGCCCAGGGCGCCCGTGGCGAGGTCGTCCATGCCGCCGCCGTGCAGCAGTTCCCACGCGTTCCAGGCCGCCGTGCCCGCGCCCGCCGGGACCAGGGCGACGTCCACCAGCGTGGACAGCCCCGTGTGCGGGTCCGTCTCGTAGACCGGCTTGTCCTGGTCAGCCGCCAGCTCGCCGACCGACGCGAAGAAGTGAGGATCGTCGTACGTCTCGTAGAAATGGGCGCCCACCGGGTCCTCCATCATCACCGCGTCCGCCGCACCGATGGCCTCCGCGTAGAACGCCTCGTGCTCCCGGAACTCATCCATCGTGTGCTGGGCGCCGACGTGGACCACCGCCGTCCCGTCCACCGTGTTCTCCCTGATGGGCCGGTCCTCGTAGCCGTGCTCCTCCGCCAGGGCCGTGACGTGGTCGTACAGCGCGTCCGGACCGACCGCATCCGTGTAGTCCGCGCCGTCCGTGTCCGGGCGGGGCCCCGCCTCGGCGAACGGGTCCGCGTCGTGCTCCAGCGCCCGCCGCAGCCGCTCCCACACCATGAGTGTTGTCACTCATTGGTACGTATATAACTGTTGGGGTGGCGGTGTCAGTCGTCGAAGAAGGCGGTGACGGCATGGTGGAAGATGGGTTCGTCCGTGCGCCATGTGGCGTACCAGCGGCGGTAGTCATCCCAGAGCTCCTGCGGGTCCTGGTCGAGGCGGTGGGCAGGGACCTGGAAGT
>CAZAFX010000082.1:3663-5017 GCA_964484895.1 uncultured archaeon
GCGGCGTCGCCGCCTACCTCCAGCGTGGCGACCGGGGGGAGGGCGTCCGCGTCGCTCCGAGGGACCTCCGCGATGTCCATGCCGAGGAAGAACGGGCGGCAAGGGAGGTTAGGGTCGTAGGCGAACGTGTCCGGGTCCAGGCTGTCCGCGATATCGTCCGTGAGCCGGTGGACGCCCGGGGAAAGGACCGTTTCGTCGGCGAGAGCAGCCGCGTCCGGGACCGTGCCGTGCCGGTCGACGTGGACGTGTTCGACGCGGCCGTCGCGGAGGGCGTTGTACAGTTTGCCTGTGGTGGCGAGGTACTGGTCCGCCACCGTCGCGTCCACGAGGGCGAGGTTGGTGCGGACATCGTCGTCCGGGGCGATGCGGCGTTCCGCGTTGACCGGGGCGTTGTCGTGCGGGATCTTCGGCTGGACGATCTGCGGGTCGTCCGCGTCGTCGAGGTGGCTGCGGACCGCGTCGTACGTGTCCTCGCAGGTGACGCCCTGGCCGGCGCGGCTGTCCACCGGCTTGACCACGTAGGGGCCGTCGCCGAGCGCGTCGGTGAACGCGTCGCGGTCCATGCCGTCGGCTGCGTTGCCCGTGACCGTCGGGACCGCCGGGATGTCGTGGTCCGCGAGGTGGTCCGCCGTCATGTGCTTGTCCCGGGTGAGGTAGCTGACGCGGAGCGGGTTGACCGTCGTGACGCGGTCCGATTGCTCCAGCCGTGTGCGGAGCGGCGGGTCCATGTGGTCCCACGCGTCCTTGATGCGGAGGGCGTACCGGTCGTGGAGCGTCTCCGCCTCCATCGCGTGGCCCGCCTCGACGCGGCGCCAGTCCTCCAGCGAGACCGCGCTGCTGACCCAGTTCGCCAGGCTGGGGGCGTCCACCGCGTCGAAGCCCTCGTAGACGTAGTTGCGGGGAGCGACGAGCGCGTCCAGCCGGGCGTGGAGGAGCGGGTGATGGTACTTGTCGTCCACGGGAGAGGGGACAAGCTCGTCGCGGTAGACGACGCCGATCGGGTCGTCCACGTTCATCAGGTACGGGCCGTCCTCGTGCTCCCAGTCCGGGACGTGCTCATCCCGGAACGCCGCCATCCGCTCATCGCCCCAGGTCTCCGCCATGCCGCCCCACCAGCCCCCGAACAATAAATAGTCGTTGTCATGCGGTGGCAACGATGCCGGTGTTCGGTGCGGGGCGAACGGTGTCGCCGGGGTTTAAGTAGGATGGCCGAGTTGTGGAGGGGTATGGGCGTCAGTGTGTGGGCGGCGCTGCGGGCCGGTGGACGGCAGGTGGCGTCGCCCGTGGGCGTGGTCGGCGTGGCCGTGGTATGGGTGGTGCTGGTGGCGCAGCAGGCCGTGCTGAACGGGTTGCA
>CAZAFX010000083.1:0-857 GCA_964484895.1 uncultured archaeon
ATGCATCGTCGCCCTGTTCAGGGCGGAAGAAGCGGCCGACAACGGGGAGGCGTGCCGCCAGCCGTTCGTCGGATGTGTCAGCCATCTACGCTTTCACCTGCGGCCGTTTCGATTTGACGAGGTTGATGAAGAACAGCTGGAAGAGGATGAGGATGCCGAGGATGATGAGGAAGACGCGGGAGGACACGTTGGCACCGGTGAAGGTGGACAGCACCATGAGGAATGTGACGCCGAGGCTGGGCAGGATGACCGCGACCATCATGTACATCAGCGTGTACGGGTTGAGCTCCTTCCCGTATTTCTGGACGGAAAGTATCTGCTTCTTCACGATGGCGTCGACCAGCGACTCCAGCGTGGTCGACACGTCGCTCCCCGATTTCAGCGCGTTGATCATCTGCCACAGCGCCCGCCGGAACGACATGGACGGGTTGCGGACCACCGCCTGTTCCAGCGCCTCGATCTCGGAGGTGCCCGCGTTGATATCCTTCACGATCTGCTTGAACTCGACGCTCGCCTCACCGTACCCCTCCGACACGGCGACCATCGCCTCGTACAGCGAGATGCCGGCCTGCACCTCGATGAGCAGGTGGCGGAGCGCGTACGGCAGCTCCTTCTCCAGCCGCCGCACCCGTTTCTTCGCCCGGATGGCAGGCAGCTTCACGTAGCTGAAGAACCCGAACCCGGCCGCGACCGGCGTGGCGGCGACCGCGAGCTTCGCCAGCATCGGGTCGTCCTGCAACACCCAGAAAACGATGAGCCCGGTCGCGACCATCGCCCCGGTGGACAGCCCACGGAACACCGATTCGGCGATGTGGTCAACCGGGTCAACGTCCATCCGCGCCTGCGTCAGCTGCCGC
>CAZAFX010000083.1:867-1593 GCA_964484895.1 uncultured archaeon
AGGAAGCAGGTACGCCATCACCTTCTCCGGCGGCATGGGACATATGCTGCCGTGCTCGTATAAAAAAGAGCCGTGTCTCACAGCACGCTGGCCGGATCCTTGTCCTCCCTGGCGGCGGTGATGATGCGATCCTGGTCCTCGTAGAACTCGGCGACGACCTTCCCCACCTGGTCGACCGTGTCGATGTCCTGGTCAACCATCCACTCCAGGATGGTCTCCCGGTCGTCGAGGCTTTCCCTGATCTCGTCCTGCGTCAGGCCGGCATGCAGGCTGAGCTGGTTGAACACTTTCCGGCTGGGATTGTACTTCTCGATCTCGTCCTTCTCGGACCGCCACCGGTACAGGATGTTGGCCTCGGTCTCATCGCTGCCGCCGGAATAGTCGGACGTGAACTCGGCGATCTCCATGCTACGGCGGATGTTCCGCTTCCGGTCCCGGAACATCACCACGTTCAGGTCGACCGCCTCGACAAGCGTCTTCGGCACGTTGATCGGCGGGTTGATGAGCCGGCGCAGCGTCTGGTCGGCGGTGTCGGCGTGGACGGTGGAGTAGACGGAGTGCCCGGTGTGCATCGCCTCGAACAGGACTTCTGCCTGCCGCTCACGCCGGATCTCGCCGACGATGATGCGGTCCGGCCGCATCCGCAGCGAGTTGACCAGCAGGTCCAGCATCGACACGCCGCCCTTCCCCTCCGGGTTGGGTTCGCGCGTCGTCAATGGCACCCAG
>CAZAFX010000083.1:1654-2026 GCA_964484895.1 uncultured archaeon
TGGCCAGCCACAGCAGCGCGGCGACCTCCTTGTTCGTCGTCCCGTTCCGGATGAAGTCGGTGATGGTCCACGGGTCGCGCGCGAACTTCCGGATGGTCAGCGTGTTCCCCTGCGTGGAGATGGGGAAGATTGTCGCGTTCGTCCGGTCCCCGCTCGGCAGGTGCGCGTCCAGCAAGGGATGCAGGGAGGATATCTGCTTCCCGACCCGCCGCGCTATCATGGACGAATAGTTCCGGATCTCCTCATCGCTTTCGAACGTGACGCTGGTCTTCAGCCAGCCGTATGTTTTATGGTACACCCACGCCGGCTCGTCGGCGCCGTTGACCACTATCTCCTCCAGCCGCTCATCATCGAGCAGCACCTCGATATCGC
>CAZAFX010000083.1:2036-2946 GCA_964484895.1 uncultured archaeon
CGAGCATCTCATGCAGCAGGTTCCCGATGACGATCTGCCCGCTCTCTGCGTCCAGCGACGGCAGCTCCTCGGCGAGCAGCTCCTCCGCCTGCTCCCGGAACTTCTCCCGCACGGTGTCAAGCTCGCTCGGGTCCACGAACTCCTTCGTCGACAGCTGCACCGCCTCGGTCAGCTCCGACCGTATCGTGTCGAGGAACGCCTTCGTCGCCTCATCCACCCGCGGCCGGTCAACCCGATACACCGGAACGTACTCGTCCTCCGGCTTCACGACCGTGATCTGCGCCGGGACGCCGTCAGAATCGACCGTGTACTCGTCAAGCTGCTCCGTCACCCGCCGCCACCCCCGTGCGCATACTGCACGTGCCGCGCCTTGTCGATCGAGGCGGCAAACGTCTCCCCGCACCGGTCACACCGGTAGCCGTCCCCGCCATCAGCGGCTGCACCACCGCCCTCCGCCCGCTGCTCATCCGTTCCCTGCAGCCGGTCGACGAGCCGCCCGATCACAGGGATACGGGCCGCCAGGCCGCGTTCCTCGCCGTCTGCTGCATCCGCGTCGGCCCCGCCGGCAAGCCGGTCGATATCCTGCCGCACCGCGTCCAGCTTCTCCTCCAGCGCGGCGATGTCCTCCTCAGCCGCTTCAAGGTCGTTGACATATTCCTCGATGGTGTCCACCTGATCGTGCAGCGCCGCCACATCCTCCAGCTCGCCGGCGGCATCCATTTCCGCCGCGATTTCCCCCTGCAGCCGGTCGAGCATGGTTTCATACCGGGCGAGCCGCCCTTCCTCCTCGCGCAGCGCCTGCACCTCGTCGACCTGCTCCGCGGCGTCCGCGTCCGCATCGTCCTCCATGCCGACCGGTTCGATGATCCGGCCGCTGCGCGTCGTGTACCGGATGGCCGCCATGTCGGCG
>CAZAFX010000083.1:2956-4981 GCA_964484895.1 uncultured archaeon
CCAGCGCGGTCGCCCACCGCATCACGGTCGCCTCGTCCACGCCAAGCGCGTCCGCCGCCTCCCCCACCTGCACGGAGCCCTCCTGCTGCAGGAACCCGACCAGCTTGTCCACGCCGGTCTGGATGATCGCATCGTCCCCCATGTGCAGCGTGTTCACCCCGCCGGTTTAAACCACTACCGCCGGCGACAGGTATTTAACCGGCCCGGCCGCCACTGCCGTCATGCTGCCGACAGCCGTCCTCGCCGCCATCACAGCCGCCATGACAGGCGCCGCGGTCACCGACCTGCGGACGCAGGAGGTGCCGGACGGCTACGCCATCTTCATCACGGTCGTCGGCCTCGGCTTCCACCTCGCGACAAGTCTCACCGGCCGGGTCGGCGTGGACTGGATGCTGGTCACTGCGACCGCAGCGCTCGCACTGGCGTGGGTCGCCGTGTTCCGCCTCCTGCCCGCCGGTCCCCGAGCCGCGCTGGAGCAGCGCGTGAGCGGCGTCCCGGCGTGGTTCCCGCTCGCCGCCCTCCTGTTCACCGCCGCGGCGTTGCTGTACGGCGAGGTGCTGGCCGTCCAGGGCGGTGCACCGGTCATCGCGGCCGCAGCCGTCGGCACCCTGTTCTTCACCGTCGGCTGGGGGATGTACCTTGCCGGGATGTGGGGCGGCGCCGACGCGCTGATGCTCGCCGCCACCGGGTACGCGCTTCCCGTCCCCATCGATGGCCTCGTGGCCGCCGCGCCCTGGCCGTTCCCGGTGTCCGTGTTCACCACGGTCCTCCTCACCGGCGCCGCGTTCAGCGTCGTCTACGCGGTCGTTATCGCGGTCGTCCGGCCGGAGCTGCGGGCGGCGGTCGCCGCGGCGCTCCGGTCCGATGTCGCGGGGGTAGGGGCCGTGTCGCTCGGATACGCGGTGACGGCCGGCGCGGTCGGGCGGCTGACAGGCCGCCCGCAGCGGATAGCCGTGCCAGCAGCCGTGGCGTACCTCGCCGGGCTGGCCGTGTACATGCTGCTCCGGGTCGTCCGGACGGTGGAGGAGAACGGGATGCGGCGGACCGTCCCGGCCGACGCGGTGACGGCGGGCGACATCCCGGCGGAGGACCTTGGCCTGGCCGCTGAAGGCAAAGTTACGCCGGGACCGGTGGAGCAGGCGCTGCACCGGGTCGCTGCGGCGGTGGCGGCGCGGCTGGGTGTCGACTATGTGCGGGAACCGAAGATCGTCGGGTTGACGCCGGAGCAGGCGGCCGAGGTCCGCGACCGGTACGACACCGTCACCGTGAAGACCGGTGTCCCGTTCCTGGCGGCGTTCCCGCTTGCCGTCGCGGTGCTGCTGGTCGCCGGCGACCCGGTCGTGGTGCTGGTGCCGCTGCCGGCCGCATGACCGACCGTAATTTTATATAGGGCGGCCGGTATGTGCGTGGTATGGATTTCGGCCGGCACATCCTGGAGTGGTACCTTGCCATCGCCATCATCATCCTGACGGTGGTGTCGTACATGATCCTGGCCGGCGTCGGGTTCGGGACGCAGAACCAGTTCATCATGATCGCGCTGCTGCTCATCATCCTTATCGCGGTGAACATCCTGAACTCGATCATCCACCTCCGCACCCTTGAAATCCACGAACGGGTGCACGAGGAAGAATAACTGACCGTCATTCAACGATTGTCGGCGAGTTCTGGTGCAGCTGGTCGATGCGGCGCTCGAACCGGTCCTGCACCGCCTGCAGCTCCCGCTGGTTCTGGATGGCGATGCGGGCAAGCGTTTCCAGCGCATCGTCGTCGTCCTCCGCCGTCTCCAGGTACTCGTTCAGGCTGTCGTCGATCATCCGCCTGATCTCTGTCCGGCTGACCGGTCGCTGCTGTTCGGCCACCTGCTGTATCCGGTCCTCCAGATCCGCCGCCTCTTCCTCCAGTCCTTCTTCCACGGCTTCCAGCAGCTGGTCCACCTTCCGCTCGATCTTCGCGTCCTCGGCAGCAAGCTCCTCGTTCAGCTCTTCCTGCTCCGCCACGATCTTCCCGATCTCGGCCTCGAAGATG
>CAZAFX010000084.1:0-4966 GCA_964484895.1 uncultured archaeon
ACGTTCGGGGAGAAGGGGCTCATCGAGCACCCGCCCGGCATCTACGTGAAGGAGTTGGTCCAGGTGCCGTGGTTCATAATCGAGCAGGGGGAGCGCCCGTCCATAAGTCGTGATGTCACGACAGGGATTGACTTGTGACATTCTCCGGTCAGTCAGTCATGACTGACTCTGTGACTGTCAGCAAGACTGCTATAGTCCGGCTATCGGCAGGGGCGGGGTATGTATGGGGCACGGACAGATTCGCGGCCGGGCTGCCAAGATGACTGTTCAGCACGATCTGCAGTCATTTTTCTGTCACGTCGTCACTGACAGGAGCACGTTCAGCGTCATTTCATGACTGAATTCGGTCATATGCGCCGCGACCCCGCAAGTCGTCTTCTGTGACTGGGGTGAGGTCGGCGCGTCGTTCGAGAACTTTGATAATGGCTTTCACAGCCAACTTGCAAGAGTTTTCAGGAGCAGGGAATGATACCTCGCCCAATCTGTCGCCATCTTTTTCGACCAAGGCTTTAGGCCCAGCCTTACTGAAATGGATTTGGACGGTGTACCCGCCGCCCTCTACCACTACCAGTTGTTTGGTGATTCCGTGATCTCCAGCTCGTCTGCGGTAATCATACAGGTTAGTTACTACTGGCTCCTTATAAAAAATTGTATCGTCTACGGTATAGGTCGCTCACGTTGAGAACAAGAATCCTACGGCCATGCAATCCCGTCACGCACATCATCCGGCAAATCATAGTCGAACCGGCGCCCTTCTAAGACAAGCATGTTATTCATCGCCTTAAGCTCGGCGAGAGTGATGTCGTTGAACTCCGGCCAGTCCGTGACGAGGAGTGCGGCGTCCACCCCGTCCAAGGCGTCCGTGTACGCGTCGTGGTACGTCACGTCCGGGTGCACCTCGCGCATCTGGTCCTCCGCTTTCGGGTCGTAGGCGTGGACCGCGGCGCCCTTCTCCTTGAGCCGCCGGATGATGTCGATGGCGGGGGACTCGCGGATGTCGTCCGTGCCCGGCTTGAACGCGAGGCCGAGCACCGCCACCTCGGTGCCGTTGAGGTCGCCAATCCGCTCCTCCAGCCGGTCGACAAGCCGGGTCTTCTGTCTCGTGTTGACGTCCACCACCTGCTGGAGGATGGCCATGTCGTGGCCCTCCTCCTGACCGCGGTGGATGAGGGCGCGGACGTCCTTCGGGAAGCAGCTGCCGCCGAAGCCGGCGCCCGCGTCGAGGAAGTCGCGGTCGAGGCGGTGGTCGAGGCCGACGCCGTCCGCGACCTCGTACGTGTCGATGCCGAGGTCCTTGCACAGGTTGCCGAGCTCGTTGATGAACGAGATCTTGGTGGCGAGCAGCGAGTTGGACGCGTACTTGATCATCTCCGCGGCGCGGAGGGAGGTGCGGAGGATGGGTGCGTCGAAGTCCTGATACAGGGCGGCGACGGTGTCGCCGCTGCGGTCGTCCAGTTCGCCGATGACGATGCGGTCCGGCTCCAGGAAGTCGTTGAGGGCGGTTCCTTCCCGGAGGAACTCGGGGTTCATGCAGACGCCGAACTCTTCGCCCGGCTCCTTGCCGGAGACCTCCGCGATGATGTCGGCGACCTCCTCGGTGGTCTTGGGGACGACCGTGGACTTGACGACGAAGACGTGGTAGCCGTCCGTGTCCCCGAGCGCGTGGGCGGCGTCCTCGGCCGCCTGCTTGATGTAGGAGAGGTCGATGCTGCCGTCGTCGCGCTTCGGGGTGCCGACCGCGATGAACGTCACGTCCGTGTTCCGGACCGCCTCGTCGATATCCGTCGTGGCCCGCAGCTTTCCCGCCGCGACCATCTCCTCCAGCAGTTCGGGGAGCCCCTCCTCGTAGATGGGGCAGTCCCCGTCGTTGATGCGGCGCACCTTCTCCTCGTCGATGTCCACGCACGTCACGTCGTGCCCGTGCTTCGCGAACCCCGCGCCCGCGGGGAGGCCGACGTACCCTGTGCCGACGATGCTGACCTTCATACCGGTACAGGCACCCGCTACATTTATAAAAAACTTCCGCGGGCCGTGTACAACCGATGCGCGGACTCATCCCGGCGGCCGGCAAGGGCACGCGGATGCGCCCGTTCACGCGGGCGTACCCGAAGGAGCTGCTGCCCGTGGGGAAGAAGGCGGTCATCGAGCACGCCATCGACGCGTTCAAGGAGGCGGATATCACCGACATCTGCATCGTGGTCGGGCACAAGCAGCACGCCATCCTCGACTACCTCGGCTCCGGGCAGGAGCTTGGCGTGCAGCTGACGTACGCAGTCCAGGACGAGCGCAACGGGCTCGCCACCGCCGTCGGCGCGGGGAGACGGGTCATCGACGACGAGCCGTTCGCCGTCGTGCTCGGAGACGCGTTCTTCAACCCGAAGGACTTCGTCGGCGACCTCCGCGACTACCACGAACGGGAGGGTGCGGACGTCACCATCGGCTGCGTCGAGGTCGACGACCCGACCTCGTACGGCGTCATCCAGGGGAACGGCAGCGACGCCGGCGCCGTCTCCGGGCTTGTGGAGAAGCCGGCGGCCGGGGAGGCGCCGTCCAACCTCGCCATCGCCGGGGTGTACATCTTCGAGCCCGGTATCTTCGACGCCATCGACCGGACGGAGCCCGGTGCGGGCGGCGAGTACCAGCTGACCGACGCCATCCGTCTGATGCTGGACGAGGGGGCGGACGTCCGGTACCGGCATATCCCCGGCGAGTGGATCGACGTCGGGACGCCAGAACGGCTGAAGAAGGCGAACCGCGAGTTCGAGCTGTGATAGTATGCCGGAGATTGAGATCGACGACACGCACTGGGACCGGTTCGCGGAGCGGGCCGAGGAGAAGGGGTTCGACTCCACCGAGGCGTACGTGCAGCACGTGCTGCGGCAGGTGTACGACAAGCTGCGGCGGCAGGACGACGAGGCGACGTACAGCGAGGAGGACGAGGAGACCGTCAAGGACCGGCTGAAGAACCTCGGCTACATGGACTGACCCCCCCGCCGGCGCCGAGTATATAAGGATATTGTTCTATATAATCCAATAGTGACGACGACCATTCAGGTGTCCGACGATATGCGGCGCCGGCTGAAAGTGTTGGCGTCGCAGCACGACCTTTCCTACGAGGAGCTGCTGGACGACCTTGTCGACGTGTTCGAGGCGTCGGTCCCGTTCAGCAGCGAGGCCGAGTTCGCGTCCTGGTTCGAGGACAATCTCGACAAGTTCGGGTTCGATGCGGTTGTCGAGCGCCGGAAGCGTTCTTCCCCGGACTACCGGTTGCGCGATGCGGACGGCGAACTCCACGAGGTGGAACTGGAACTCGTGGCCAAACATTTCGACTCGCATGGCCACGACCCGGAACAGGTAGACCGTATCATAAGCCTGTTCGCCAGCACCGACCAGGTGAACGGCGTGCCGGTACTCACCGTGATTGCCGCCGACGAGCTGCGGGAGGAGGTCATCGAACGGGACGGCCACGACCACACAACGATCTCCGTGCCGAAGGAGCTGCACGCCGATGTGCAGGAGTTCATCGCGGACACCGGCTTCACGTCGCCAACGGAGTTCACCAAGTTCCTCCTGCGCGACCTCGTTGCCAGCGGCGCACTGGAGGACGACCGGCCACACGAGGAACACGTCCGGCGCGTCCGGAAACGGCTAAAACGTCTGGGATATCTCAGCGAGGCGTGACCGATGCCAGCGAAGATGCTCGTGGTCGGGATCGACGCGGCAACGTGGGATGTCATCGACGAACACCTGGACGAGCTACCGACGTTCCGGCGGCTGAAGGAGGAGGCCGACGCACGCACGCTGGTTCTGGACCAGAAGCCGTGGAGCGCGTCGTGCTGGGCGTCGATGTTCTCCGGCGCCACCGAGGAGGAGCACGGGCACACCGACTTCGTCATGGACGGGGAGCTGCAGACGCGGGAGGATATCCCGGTCGAGTTCGTCTGGGACCGGCTGGAGCAGGACGGGTTCGACGTGAAGGCGCTGAACGTGCCGTTCGTCGTCCCGCCGTACAGCCACAACCTTGACTTCGAGCCGCCGGCACAGGGCGCGCCCACCGAGCTGGACGAGATGGACGACGAGATCGCGCAGGTGACGGAGACGGCCCGGGAGACGCTGGAGCAGGAGGACATGGACCTGTTCGTGGCGTGCTACGTGTCGCTGGACAAGCTGCAGCACTTCCACTGGGGCGAGGACGTCGTGCCCGAGTACTACCGGAAGGTGGACGCCGCCATCGGCGAGTTCATCGACCAGGGCGAGAAGCTCATCGTCATCTCCGACCACGGCTTCTGCGATAAAGATGAAGCAGAGGTGCGGACGCTGCCCGACGAGACGCCCGCCGGCGAGATCAAGGGCGAGCACTCCAAGTATAGCATACTCATCACGAAGAACGTCGACCGCGACATCGACACCATCCGGGATGTCGCGGACGTCATCGAACACGAGGTGCGACAATGATCGAGGCCACGGACCAGGACGAGCGGGACGCCATCCTCGCCAAACCGCTGGACGAGAAAGTGGAGATTGCGAAGGACGCCGTCCGGGAGGCGTTCGACCGGTACGACCCCGAGGATATGCTCATCGGGTTCACCGGCGGCAAGGACTCCACCCTGACCGCGTACATCGTCAAGCAGGTGTGCGAGGAGCGCGGCTGCGCCAAGCCGCGGTTCATGTTCGTCGACCACGGCCAGCACTTCGACGAGATTGAACGGTTCGTCGAGCAGATTGCCGACGACTGGGGGTTCGACGTCGTGCGCGCCCGGAACGACGACCTCATCGAGCAGGCCGACGAGCCCGGCGACATGGTCGCCGTCGAAGACCTCAACGAGCGCAACCAAGAAGAGGTGGAGCGGCTCCCCTCCGAGTACGACGAGGTGCCGTGGCTGATGGACACCGAGGCCGGCAACCACCTGCTGAAGACGGTTCCCATGAACGAGCTGCTGGAGAAGCACGACATCGAAGCGGTCAT
>CAZAFX010000085.1:0-4936 GCA_964484895.1 uncultured archaeon
GTGTAGACGTCGTGGCAGTGGTGGATGCGGAGCGTGGCGCTGTAGGTGCCGTTGGACGAGGGGTGCCACGCCGTGGTGAACGGGGTGGAGGCACCGACCGGCATGACACGTTCCTGCGACCACACCGAATCGAGGTATGTGGAATAGTTGCCGCGGTGGATGCGGAACTCCATCCGGGTGCGGCAGTTGACCGAGGCGTCGTTGTACCACTGGACCGTGAACTGCTGGACGCCCGTGACGGTGCGGTCCATCGCGGCGTGCTCGACGGTGCCGCCGACGCGACCGGTGACGTCGACGAGGACCTCCGCGCCAGCGGCGAGCGGGACGAGGAGGAGCAGGAGCAGTGGCAGGGTGCGGCGGCGCATCCCGTCACCCTCGTGGGGATGATGGAGCGGATGACGAGCGTGCCACTGTAGTAGCCCGTGTCGTCGGGGTCGAAGATGACGGCGACCTGGCGGCTGCCGTCGATCGTGACCGCGTCCGGCGCCTGCAGCGAGCGGGAGGCGTTGCCGGTGACCGTGAACGTGGTCCGGGTGGGCCGGTCCGCCGTCAGCGTGAGCTGTTTCTTGGCGCGGAGGTTGGCGTGGATGCGGCCGAAGTCGAGGCTCGACTCGGCGGCGACGCCGATCGATAGGTTCTCCGTGGCGTTCCCGAGGACGTGCGCGGAGACCGGTATGCGGGTGATTTCGACGCGGTAGATGCCGCGGTCGTACGCCGTCACGGCCTCGCCGGTCGGGGCGTCGTCATGTTACCACCGGTAGTAGAGGATGAGTGCGGCGAACCCGGCGAGCAGCGCGATCAGCCAGGTCGGGAACGGCCGCTCGGCAGCCGGTTCCTCAGTGCGGTCGACCGGGATGCGGGCGGCGGGTACCGTGACCGTGGCGGTCTCGGTGGTGCGGCCGGTGCCGTAGTCGACCGTGGCCTCGACGCGCCGCTGCTTCTGCTGGTTCGGGTCGTCGTCGGTCCAGTACGTTTTGAGTATCGTGGTCTCGCCCGGTGCGACGCGGGTGGTCCCGGTGCGGAGGCGGGCGACCTGGTAGCCGGTCTCGTTGTATACCTTGAGGCTGGGCACGCGGACGCGCATCGTGACGGTGCCGGTGTTCCGGAACAGGACATCGATGCGGGCCTTGCCCTTCCGGCGGCCGGCGGTGACGCCCTGGATGGTGCCGCTGCGCCGTGCCTCACCGGGGACGCGGAAGATGAACACCGGGCGGGTGACGCCGATGGTCGTGATGCCGAGGCCTCCGCTCCCCGATGAGAGCTGCGGGCTGAGCCCGACCTCGTACGCATGGTATCCCGGGTCCGCGTCCTCCGGGACTTCCACAAGCATGGTCGCCTTCTTGTTGTACTTGATGGTGCCGTCCTGCGTCGTGACGACCTGTTCGCGGGACGGGTCGACCAGCACCTGGTCGCGCTGGAAGCTCACCCAGTCCTGCACCGCCTCGCCGGAGGCGTGCAGCGGGATGAACCGGTAGCTGCCGTCGTCGCGGGTATGGTTCCGGGCGTACAGGTAATGCTTCGGCTCCCGGACGCTGAGCGACGCGAGCAACGGGCTGCTGCTCGTTGTGATCAGGTAGAACGGGACGACGTGGTTCTTGCCGCGCTTCAGCTCGCCCATGTTCATCACGCCGGGGGCGGTCCCCAGCGACACCGCAGCGGCCGCCGGCACAACCACGGCGAGTGCCGCGGCCAGCACCACGGGGCGGCGGGCGGACACCATGCGCGCCGGGTGGCGGACGCATCATTATAATACTACCGCCCGCGTGCGCTGCGCACGCGTGGGCGGGCGCAATACGTATATACATAGGGGATGCGGCAGGATGTGACGGCCCCTCGGTTCGTTCGGCGGACCGCCGGGGGCAAGACTTTAAACGTTCCCTGTGAGGGGACTGCATAAGGGGAGCTCATCCTTGGTCACGCCCATTGAACGGTTGAACGGCGACGACGCGGAGGCACGGACCATCGCCGTCGTCTCGGGGAAGGGCGGCGTCGGGAAGACGGTGACGACCGCGAACCTGTCGCTGGCGCTGCAGGAGATGGGGGAGTCGGTCGTGGCGATCGACTGCGACCAGTCCGCCTCCGACCTCGCGCTGCAGCTCGGCATCCATCCGGACCCGGATAAGACGCTACAGGCCGCGCTGGAGGGGGAGAAGAACGTGCTGGAGGCGATCAGCCTGCACCCGTCCGGCCTGATGGTGATGCCGTCCAGCCACGCCATCCGTGAGGAGGCGATCCAGCAGGAGCAGCTGCAGCAGGTGGTGGATGGCATCGACGGCACCGTCATCATCGACGCGCCGCCCGGGCTCGGGCAGTCGGTCTACAGTATCCTGGACGTCGCGGACGAGATCCTTGTCATCACGAACCCGGAGATACCTGCGGTCAGCGACGCTGTCAAGGTGTCGGAGGCCATCCAGGAGCTGAAAGGGTCGCGGGAGGACGCCCACGCCGTCGTCACCAAGTCCAATGAAGTTAATAAGGAGGTCAACCTATCAGAAGTTGAGATGGCGCTGGAGCTGTCGACCGTTGCGGAGGTGCCGTACGACCGTATGCTGAAGCGCAGTATCTTCGACCAGACCCCGGTCATCCACCACACGCCGCACGCCCGGTCCGCCATCGAGTACCGGAAGCTGGCGGCGTGGATGGCCGATACGGAGTACCGGCCGCCGAAGTCGGCGCGCATCAAGCGCGTCATGGACAGCGTCACAGGGTGGTTCTAGGTGCGGCAGGCGCTCACCCTTGCGGCGGCACTGCTGCTTATCGCGCCGGGCGCGGCGGCCGCATCCGCCAGTATCGTGTCCCCGACCGGCAGCGTGGAGCTCGGGCAGTCGTTCACCGCCGCCGTCAACTGTACCGGATTCCACGACAGGAGTACGCTCGGCGGGTCGCAGCCGATCAACTTCACGAGCAGCGCCCCGGCGTGGACCGGTCTCGACGCCGACCGCGTCGACGCGCGGTACAACGCCTCGCACGGGACGAACTATTCACTCTTCGAGTACGATGTCAGCGCGGAGAACTAGCGGGACATGCTGGGTACCGGAGCCGCCACCGTCAACGCGGCCTGCCAGGGCGGGACGACAGCGACCGCATCGGCACCGTTCTCCGTCTACAACTTGACCACGCACGTCGACCGGGACGCCGTGGACACCGACACGCACTGGGGCGAGACCGTCGAGGTGCCGACGCGGGTCCAGGGAGACAACGGCAGCCACACCGTCAACGTCACCAGCTCGTTCAGCACCGGCAACTTCTCCTACACGCTCTCCGACGGCGATGACTGCAGCGTCAGCAACACGTTCAGCAACGACAACGGCCAGCAGGGCGCCTACAGGCAGCTGCTGCTCGACCTACCGGACGCGGCGCCGGACGGGTGCAGCCCGGACCAGGCCGGCGCGCTCGACCTGTCCGTCGCCCTGACGTCGCCGAACGGCGTGACGTCGCGGACGACGTGGCAGGACGCGTTCACCGTGAACCACGGGTTCCACCTCGCGTGGACGGACGACGACCCGTCCAGCAGCGCGGACGCGACGCGGAACGTCACGGTCGACGTCTACTCGAAGCCGCTGAGCGAGGGCGCAACTGGCGACGTCTCGTTCAGTGCGGACGATGCATCCGTGGACGACGTATTCTATGACGGCGGGGACAGCACCCCCGGCCAGCACCGGTACCGGTTCCACGTCACCGTGACGGTGGACGAGGAGCCGGGCAGCTACGACCTGGCGCTGACCGGGTCGTGGAGCCACGACGGCACCGACTTCTCCAGCACGGTCGAGAAACAGGCCGCGGTCACGGTCCCGTTCGCCGGGACGGGTGAGGGCGAACGGCTGCAGAAGGCGGGCGGTAGCGTCATCCCGGCGACCATCACCCTGGAGCACGTGGAGACGGGCCAGGAGTACTCGACGAGCGTGGACGGGAGCGATGGGTCGTACGAGCTGCACATCGTGCCGGGCACCTACACGGTGACCATCAGCGACATCGGGACGACGCAGTTGCGGGAGGTCGTCTTCCATGAGGTCGAGATCGATGAGGGTGAGCTGCTCGCGGCGCGGAGCGGGCCGATCCGGCTGGACGCGTTCACCGGGAAGGATGACGCGGTGATCGGGATGGACCCGGTCGAGTTCTTCGCAATCGAGCTCGGGCTGCCCTACGACCGCGTGGAGGTCTGGGCGGACTACAGCGGGGCTGAGGTGGACGGCTCCGAGGAGCAGCTCCGGTTCTATACATGCAGCAGCTGGAACTACGCGGATAGGTCGTGTCCGTCGGCACGCGGCTGGGAGCGCGTCTCCCTTGACACGCTGAACACGGTGAACGACTTCCTCGTCTTCGAGCAGCCGGCCTTCACGCAGGCCGGGTTCGTGCTGGGACAGCGGGAGGCCATCGACCTGGAGACCTCCATCGACGCGACCGAGTTCAACGCCGGCGAGCAGGTGCAGCTGGCCGGGACGACCGGGGTCGCCGGCAGCGGCGGCGCGGTCTCGAACGCCAAGGTGACCTACTCGTTCGCGGATACCAACGTGTCCGGCGTGACCTATTCCGACGACCGGGGCTCGTTCGTCATTGACGACCTGACCGCACCGGACGACCCTGGCACGTACACGCTCACGGTCCGGGCGGATAAGCAGCCGTACGTGGCCGCGGAGACGGAGCAGAGCGTGCTGGTGAAGCTGCGGAAGGAGTTCTCCGTGCTGAGCCCGGACGGCGATGTGACGGTTGCCCTCGGCCAGCAGGAGTCCGTTGACCTGCAGGTATTCAACGATGGGCAGAAGCAGTTCCAGTCCGTGAGCCTTCGGCTTGAAGGGTTCAACCAGGACTGGTATACGCTGGCACCACGGTCCATCACCAACCTGGAGCCAGGGGAGAAGGAGAGGGTCACCCTCAGTATCAACATTCCTGTCGAGGACTGCCCGCCGGAGGACGGCTGCGAGGCGAGCCACGCGCC
>CAZAFX010000086.1:0-3448 GCA_964484895.1 uncultured archaeon
GGCCGTGGTGAACCGGGACGGTGCTCCGGTCACCGGCGCCACGGTGAAAGCGGATGACGTGCGGCTCCGGGATGACGGTGACGAGCCCGATGATGTGCGTGAGGATGGCTCGTACGCGGGCCGCATCCGTGTGCCGGGGACCGAGCAGTTCCGGCTCGCGGTCAGCGCCACCGACGGGGATGAGACGGCGGTAGCTCGGCAGCAGTACCGGACGCGTCCAGGTCTGCTGCTGCGGACCGGGCCGCTGGCGGACAGCTACCGGACCGGCGATCAGGTCCGTGTCAACGGCACGGTAACGGGTCAACGGCCGCTACGGGCGCCGAACATCACGGTCACGATATTCGACCCGGCAGGGCGGCCCGTGGCGATGCGACAGCCCAGCATCGGTGCTGAGTCGGGTTTCCGGGCCGTGTACCGGCTTCCGGCCCAGAGCCGTGTGGGGCGCTGGCGGGCGCAGGTGGTGGCTGCGGATGCTATCGAACGTCAGCGCCGCAACCGGTCATTCCGTGTCAGGAAGGCGCGTCAGGGGGCGTTCTACCTTGACCTCGTGTCGCCGGCAGCGGCGACCGCGACCCGCGGCGAGTCGCTGCGGCTCTCGGTCAGGGCGCTGGATGCTAGGACGGGTGAACCGATCGTCGTGGACCGGCTCACCTGCCGGCTTGGGCGGGCAACGGAGCGCCTCAGTCAACAGGAGACAGGATATGCTGGGCAGATCAGGGTGCCGGAGACAGCCCCGCCCGGTGACGCCCGGCTTGTGTGCAACGCCTCGCTGGCAGCGGCTGAGCGGCGGACGGCCACGGTCGACCAACCGATCAGGATCAGGCGTATCCCGCTCAACGTGACGGTTCTGTCACCGGACACGGTGGAGGGTGGTGCGCGGTCGCGGTACAGGGTGAACGTGTCCCGCCGCGGGCGGCCGGTCCGGAACGGCACGGCACAGGTCTACGCGGACGGGCGGCCGGTGGGCGACCCGTTGACGCCGACCGGCATACCGGGCGTGTTCGAGGGCGCTGTGCGGGTGCCGGGGAACGCATCAACGGTGACGGTGCGGGTGGAGGACCGTCGGGAGAACACAGGGCAGTCCGCACCGCTCCAGTCGCGGGCGTCGCGGCTGCCGCAGCGGTTCTGGGAGGCTGCAGCCGTACTGTTCGTTGCCATCGCGGTTGTGGCAGGGCTTGCCTACCACCGGTATGGGGACGTGCTGCTGTCTCGGGGGGAGCGCCGCCGCGCCCATCTTGAGGAGGAGCTGGATGATACGCGGCGACGGCTGGCATCGGTCCGTCAGTCGATGGAGGATACGGAGCAGAAGTATTTCCAGCGCCAGATTGGGCGGGACACGTTCAAGCGGCTGATGGAAAAGTATGAAAAGGAGAAGACGGAAGCAGAGAACAAGGTCGCGGAGTTGCAGCGAGCGCTCCGTGAGCTGGATAGTGAGGAGGATGGCACAGCGGATACCGAGCGGGATCGTCGGGCTCGATGAGCGGATGGAGGGCGGCTTCGTACAGGGGAGTATGAACCTTGTCACGGGCAAGACGGGCACAGGGAAGACTGCGTTCTGTGCGAACTTTCTGTATGGCGGTATCCAGAACGATGAGACGGCCGTCTACGTGACGACGGAGGAGCGGGCGGAGGATCTGGCGGATGATATCTACGAGATGTTCGGGTGGGACCTGTTTGAACTGGAGGAACAGAACCTCGCGCGCGTCATCGCGTCCAAGCCGATGTTCCCGAGCAAGGAGATCAAGAACATCAACCGGTTGACGCGGTCATATATCAGCGACCTGCTGTCCCGCGTGAACACGGCGATCGACGAGGTGTACGCAGACCGGGTCATCATCGACTCGATATCCGTCATCGAGCTGTTCATCAAGGACGAGTATCTCGCCCGGGCGGCGCTGTCGTCCCTCCTCGACAATCTGCGCGAGGCAGGCGTGACAGCGGTTCTGACCGGGTCTGTACCGGAGACGTCCGAGGGCCTGTCCGGCGGTGGCATCATCGAGTATCTCGTGGACACGGTCATGCTGCTCGAGTTCGTCCCGGTCTCTGAGGGCCACGACCGGACCCTGACCATCAGGAAGATGCGGCGGACCGACCATGACTTCTCCATCATGCCGATATCCATCCAGAAGAACGGGGTCGTCGTCGAATCAGTGTGACAGGTTACAGCCCTGTGTCGGCGCGCACCGTGATGCCGTCATCGGTGATTTCGAAGGGGAACGTGCCGGGCGTGTGCGCCGTCTTCCTGATCTTCCGGACCTCGATGTTCCGGAACGTCCCCTCTCCCACGCCCTCGTAGTAGAGCACGATGACGCCGTCAGCCACGAACTCGGCGACATTATACCGGGACAGAGAATCGGTGTCCTCATCCCGGATCTCCGAGGTCAGGATCGTGGTCGCCTCCGACTGCTTCACGTTCCGCACGAGGTCGTACATGTTGCTCCGCCGCTCCGCCTCGGTCCCGCCGTAGGCGCCAAGCATGATGCTGACGGAATCGATCACCAGCCTGCTGACATCCGGCTCGGAGGCTAGGTCGTTTACCTTGTTCAGGAACCCGCGCTCGCCGGCCGCCGGCTGCACGTACTCGATCTTGAACCTGCCGTCCTCCTCGTACGGCGAGACATCCCACCCGAACAGCGCCATATCCTCCTTGATACTGTCTGCCTGTTCCTCGAGCGTGATGAACCGTACTGACTCGCCCTGCTGCAGCCCGTGCCACAGGAACTGGCTGCTCAGGATGGTCTTTCCCGCGCCCGCGCCGCCGGCGACGAGCGTCACGCTTCCCTCCGGGAGACCGCCATCGATCAACGCATCGAGCCCCTCAACGCCGGTCGGCACGCGGGGGATATCGACCATATAAGCCAATAGCCCGTTACCGCCATTTATATGTTGCCCTCATCCTCCTGTACGGCCTTCACATGCAGTATCTCGTGCCGCGGCAGGTCGCCGACCGGCTCGAACTCGCAGACGTCGTAGCCGTGGACGACGAGGAACTGCCGCATCCCGCGGCGCGCGTTCCGCGTCTTGCACGTCACCGCATCGTAGCCGCGGTCGGCTGCAACGTCCTCCGTCCGCCGGAACAGCGCCGTCATGACCCCCTCCCGGCGGTGGTCAGGGACGACCCCGGCCATCCAGACGTAGTAGCTGCCGTCCCCGTGCCTGTCGTAGGCCACGAGGTAGCCGGCCGCGGTCCCCTCCCGGTCCGCGACCAGGACGAGCGGGTCCCTGTCGTCCACGGCCTTGTCCGCGTACTTGTCGTCCAGCCGGCCCTCGTCGAACTCAGGGATGCGCGCGTGCACCCGCTGCGCCGCGTCGACGGATGCCGGCTCCACCGTGACTGCCATGGGGGAGCGAGCCCGGGCGGATTCGAACCGCCGACCACTCGGTCTCTCCCGGCCGAAACCGCGACGCGGTTTCTTGTACGCGATTCTCCCTCGAGAACCGCGAGATA